>NZ_JBSSFD010000010.1:0-140090 GCF_054062295.1 Lysinibacillus sp. TE18511 | reverse complement strand
GACGGATAGAAATCAGAGCGACGGAAAGAAAGGTCAAAGTGACGGATAGAACCGGCAAAGCGACGGAAAGAAGAGCCGAGGTGACGGATAGAAGAGCCGAAGCGACGGATAGAAATCAGAGCGACGGAAAGAAAGGTCAAAGTGACGGATAGAACCGGCAAAGCGACGGAAAGAAGAGCCGAAGCGACGGAAAGAAAGGTCAAAGCGACGGAAAGAAGAGCCGAGGTGACGGATAGAAATCAGAGCGACGGAAAGAAAGGTCAAAGTGACGGATAGAACCGGCAAAGCGACGGAAGAGAAGAGCCGAAACGACAGATAGAACCCCAAAAACGATGGGGAAGCATCTTTTTTTCGAGCTATCGATAAGAAACAGAAACTTTTTATCGTAAAGTGCCGTCAAATAAATGGTGTTTTCAAGCATGAATTCGCAAGTGCATGCTTTCCTGTCGTACCTTCGAATGGTATACTAAGTATCGTGTATTTAAAATGTAATTAGATGAGGAGGGGAATACATATGCGCAAAGCACCAGGGAAAAATCGCGCGACGAGTGTTAAAGCAAAACATCACTCTAATTTAACATTTCGTATGAATGTCCTTTTCTTTGCAATATTTATCCTATTTTCGATGTTAATTTTCAGGCTTGGTTATATGCAAATCGTAAAAGGGGAAGATTATGTACGTATTTTAGAGCGTACAGAGGAAGTACCTGTCAATACAAGTGTGCCAAGGGGAAGAATGTATGATCGTAATGGACATATTTTAGTGGATAACCAACCAGAAAATGCGATTACATATACGAAAATGCAGACAACAACAACGGAGGAAATGCTAGAAATAGCTGAAAAGCTGGCACAATTGATTGAACAGCCAACAAACCGTGTCACTTTACGTGATAAACAGGATTTTTGGATATTAAAAAATCATGACGCTGCCTATGCAAAGGTAACAGAGGCAGAGAAAAAGAAAATTAGTGCACAAGAAAATATTACGACAAGTCAAATCAATTCTCAGGTTGATACACTTGTACGTGAACGAATTACACACGAAGAAATAACGCAATTGACAGAAGCCGATTTAGAAGTATTAGCAATCTATCGAGAGATGGTATCAGGCTATAATTTATCACCGCAAATTATTAAGAGTGAAAATGTATCTGCTGATGAATTTGCACGAGTTTCTGAGCGTTTAACTGAATTACCAGGTGTCAACACGACGACAGACTGGAAACGTGTGAAATTATCATCACTCGGTATTTTAGGGCGTACATCAGTACCAACAAAAGGTATTCCGAAAGAAAAGCTGAATTATTATTTAGCTCGCGATTATTCACGAAATGATCGTGTTGGTGAAAGTTATATTGAAGCGCAATATGAAGACTTACTGCAAGGACAAAAAACAGTAGTTAAAAATATTACGAATAAAAAAGGGCAGGTAGTCGATACCGTTACAACCTATGAAGGTGAGCCTGGTAAGGATTTAGTCTTAACACTGGATAGTGAGTTACAGGCTGAAACAGAAAAAATTGTCGAGGATGAATTGCTTAAATTAAAATCACGAGGGGCTTCGTCTTTACTTGATCGTGCCTTTTTAGTCATGATGGACCCAAATACAGGCGATGTTTTATCAATGGTTGGTAAGAAGATTGAAAAAAATCCTGAAACAGGGAAAAATGAAGTCGTTGATTATTCGTATGGTACCTTTACAACAGCTTATGAGGCGGGTTCTTCAATTAAAGCAGCAACATTACTAACTGGTTATAGCCAAGGAGTCATTGAACCAAGCACAGTATTAGGAGATGAACCAATCAAGTTATTGGGTACTGATTATAAAAAATCAATTTTTAATCCGTCTGGCTATATTCCAATGGATGGTTTAAGGGCACTAGAGCAATCTTCAAACGTTTATATGTTTAAAACAGCTTTACTTATTAACGGAACACCATATAGCTATGGGATGCCTCTACGTTTAAATGAAGATACATTCCCGAAAATGCGTAATTCTTATGCCCAATTTGGATTAGGTGTAAATACAGGGATTGATTTACCAAATGAATTTAGCGGCGTGCAAGGTCCTTCTGGTCCAACCTATGGGGGTAAAGCACTTGACTTAGCGATTGGACAATATGATACGTACACACCATTACAATTAGTACAGTATATCTCGACAATCGCCAATGGTGGCTATCGTATTCAACCGCATGTTGTCAAAGAGATTCGTGAGCCATCAAAAGATGGGCAATCGCTAGGACAATTAGTAACTGAAATAGGACCAACTATTTTAAATCAAATTGATAATACACCAGATGAAATTAACTATGTGAAACAAGGATTACGTCGTGTTTATACGGGCTCAAGGGGTACAGCTAGAAGACAATTTGCAAATGCACCCTATACAGCAGCAGGTAAAACAGGGACAGCAGAGGTAGTTTATTATGGACCTTTAGAACAGTATTACGGTACAAACACGATTAACTTAACCCATGTTGGCTTTGCACCGTATGAAAATCCTGAAATTGCCTATGCAGTTGTGATTCCATGGGCAACGACAAACTTAAATCAGCATTTAACTAATAATAATGATATCGCTAGACGTTCTGTCGATAAATATTTTGAGTTAAAAGCAAAATATGAAACTGAGAAAGTGACAGAGAGTAATGTAAAACAACCAATTTTACCAGCAATCACAAAAGAAAAAATTGGTGAAGATGAGCAAAAATAATAGAAACCGCTAGTGCATGAAAATGCCTAGCGGTTTTTTTACAGTTTCAGAGAATACCCGAGAACAAAAAACACGGTATGAAAAATCAATTTCATCCCGTGTTTTATGTATTTCTATATAATAGAAGACTTATTATACAGATAATTGTTGAATAGCTATTTCAAATTGTTGCTTCGGTTTTTTTCCATATAGCTCTATATTATTACAGAAATAAGACTCTACCATAAAATCAATGGCTTCTTGCAGAGTAAATTCCCGATGATCCATAACAAGTGTTAAATACGTTTTAAAGTAATCGGCATTTTGTACTTTTGTATGCTTAATCACAAAGTCAAACTCCTCTTAGAATATTTCCTGACACAATTGCTTATTATAACATCTTTACAATAGGAAGCAAGTTTATCTTCATTCAGCAAATGTTTTTTGTGCGAAAGCGTAGTGCAAACGCAGCGTCAGCAACAAATGTTTTCTGTGCGAAAGCAAAACGTCAGAGGCAATTACGCCAAGGCGAAATTGATTGCAATTGTAAATTCATCTTTACAATCGTTTACAAAGCATTACATTCCTTTACGTCTCTTTTACGAACCGTTTATACGACTTCAACAATCAGTCATTATAGTAAAGGTTGTAAGGCAAATAACTATAAAAATGTTAGTGACGGAGGCAAATGAGATGAAAAAGTGGAAGTACTTAACGATGACAGCGGTAATGGGTTCAGCATTAATGCTTGGTGCATGTGGAAGCGACTCAGCGCAAAATGGTAACAATGCAGAAACAAACGCACCAGCGAGCTCAGGGCAAGACGCTGCTGACGAAAAACTGCAAGGGGCTGTAGCTGGAGATGGTTCATCAACAGTAGCACCAATTATTGAAGCAGTTGTTGAAGAGTATGCAGGAACTCAACCGGATGTCAAAGTATCGGTAGGTGTTTCTGGTACTGGTGGTGGTTTTGAAAAATTCATCGCAGGTGAGACAGACTTTTCTAATGCATCTCGTCCAATAAAAGATGAAGAGAAAGCAAAACTAGATGAAGCAGGAATTGCTTTTACAGAGCTTCCTATAGCATATGATGGCTTATCAGTAGTCGTGAATCCTGAAAACGATTGGGCGAAGGATTTAACAGTCGAACAATTAAAGAAAATTTGGGTTGAGGATGGTAAAGAGAAAAAATGGTCTGATATCGATCCATCTTGGCCAGATGAAAAAATCGTGTATTACTCACCAGGTACTGACTCAGGCACGTACGATTACTTTGATGAAGTGATTTTAGACGGTGCTGATCTAGCAAAATCAGCAACATTATCAGAGGATGATAATATGCTAGTTCAAGGTGTAGCAGGTGACAAAAATGCAATCGGCTTCTTCGGCTATGCTTACTATTTAGAAAATAAAGATAAATTAAGCGTTGTGAAAGTAAACGGTGTTGAGCCAACAAGTGAAACAATCGAAGCGGGTGAATATTCGCCACTTTCACGCGAATTATACACATATGTGAAAAATAGTGCGATGAAAGATAACGCAGCCGCATATGATTTCGTTAAATTTACACTTGAACAGGCGGGAGATATGGCAGAAGCAGTTGGCTATGTCAGTCTACCTGAAGAAAAATATACAGAAGCTTTAAAAACTTTAGAAGGCTTAAAATAAGTAGACATGCATAGAGGGAAAGAGATGTATGCTCTTTCCCTCACTTATTTGAAAGGAGTACCCAATGGTTTCTCAAAAAGAAAACAAGACAACATCTGTGCAGCAATTAATTGCAAATTCGCGCAATAATAAATCAAAGAAAATAGTGGAAAAAGCAATGCCAGCTCTATTATTTTCTGCAGCTCTTATCTCCATCTTGACAACATTTGGCATTGTTTTCACCCTTATTTTTGAAACGTTTGAATTTTTCAAACGTGTTCCGATTACGGATTTCCTATTTGGTACAGAGTGGCTCCCATTTTCAGGAAATGAACCGTTATTCGGGATTTTACCATTAATCGCGGGAACAATGAAAGTTACCTTAATTGCTGTTGTCGTTGCAGTACCATTTGGGATTGCTTCAGCAATATATTTAAGTGAGTATGCAAGCGAAAAAGTAAGACGTACTGTTAAGCCTATATTAGAGATATTAGCAGGTGTGCCAACAATCGTTTATGGCTTCTTTGCATTAACGTTCGTAACGCCGATGTTACAGCAAATTATTCCAGAACTTAAACTTTTTAATGCACTTAGTCCAGGTATTGTTGTTGGTATTATGATTTTACCGATGATTACGTCCCTTTCCGAGGATGCTATGTCATCTGTTCCAAATAGTATGCGTGAAGGAGCTCTAGCTCTTGGTGCAACAAAGTTTGAGGTTGCTATAAAAGTAGTATTACCGGCCGCTTTATCAGGCATTGTCGCTTCAGTTGTTCTCGCCATTTCCCGGGCAATAGGAGAAACGATGATCGTATCACTGGCAGGAGGCGCTACTCCTAAACTTGATTTAAATGTGACAGACTCGATTCAAACGATGACTGCGTATATTGTACAAGTTGCAACAGGCGATGCTGGTTATGGTACGACAATTTATTATTCTATTTATTCAGTTGGATTCACATTATTTATCTTTACTTTAGTGATGAATTTACTCGCTCAATATATTTCGAAACGCTTCAGGGAGGTTTACTAGCATGCGCTATATGGATGACACGGTCGTCATGAAACGAATGACAAAGCGTATTACATTCAATAAAGTTTGGAAAGCTTTATTTTTCCTAGCAACGACCTTTGCATTAGTGACACTAGCTGTTTTGCTTTATCGTATTGTGACTCAGGGTGTTGACTATTTAACAATCGACTTTTTAACAAATTTTGCTTCGCGCTTTGCAGATAAAGCAGGCATAAAGGCGGCTCTAGTAGGTTCACTTTGGCTGATGGCAGTTGTTGCACCAGTGTCCATTATTTTAGGTGTAGGAACAGCAATTTATTTAGAGGAATATGCGAAGAAAAATAAACTAAATGACTTTATTCGTTTGAATATTTCTAACTTAGCAGGTGTGCCTTCCATTGTTTTTGGTTTACTTGGGTTAACAATTTTCGTTCGAATGATGGGACTAGGAAAAAGTGTTTTAGCAGCTGGGTTAACAATGAGTTTATTAATTTTGCCAGTTATTATCGTTGCGGCACAGGAGGCAATTCGTGCAGTACCGAATGAACAACGAGAAGCTTCTTACGGTATGGGCGCGACGAAATGGCAAACGATTGTACATGTTGTGCTACCAGCGGCCATTCCAGGAATTTTAACGGGGAGTATATTAGCCTTGTCTCGTGCGATTGGTGAAACGGCACCACTGGTTGTGATTGGGATTCCAGTTATTTTGCAGTTTTTACCAAATGGTTTATTGAGCCAATTCACTGCTTTACCAATGCAAATATATGATTGGGCAAAACGCCCGCAAGAGGAATTTCAACATGTAGCGGCAGCCGGTATTTTAGTACTTATGACAGTACTTTTACTGATGAACTCTATTGCCATCTTTATTCGAAATAAATTCCAAAAACGTTATTAATGAGGTGACCTTATGGTACTAGATTTTAAACAGGAAAAATCAGTTGTCAAAACGAATCATATGGCGACAAAGCCTTCAGCTGATGTTGCTAAAAAAGTTGTATATGATACACGTAATTTAAATTTATGGTACGGCGATCATCATGGTTTAAAAGATATTAATTTAAGCATCTATGAAAATGAAGTAACAGCTATAATTGGCCCTTCTGGCTGTGGGAAATCTACCTATTTAAAAACGTTAAATCGAATGGTAGAGCTTGTACCAAGTGTTCGAACATCAGGAGAAATAATATATCGTGAGCGCAATATTTTAGATAAAAGCTATACTGTTGAGGAATTACGCACTCGTGTAGGGATGGTATTCCAGAAGCCAAATCCATTCCCGAAGTCTATTTACGATAATATTGCTTATGGTCCACGTATCCATGGCATAAAAAATAAGAAGATTCTTGATGAAATTGTTGAAAAATCTTTACGCGGTGCAGCAATTTGGGATGAAGTAAAGGATCGCTTAAATCAAAATGCATACGGTTTATCAGGTGGTCAGCAACAACGTATTTGTATCGCGCGTTGTTTAGCAATTGAACCAGATGTTATTTTAATGGATGAGCCAACATCCGCACTTGATCCAATTTCTACATTAAAAGTAGAGGAGCTTGTACAAGAGCTGAAAAAAGAATATTCAATTATTATCGTGACACATAATATGCAACAAGCAGCACGAATTTCCGACCGTACAGCATTTTTCCTAAGCGGAGAGGTTGTTGAATACGATAAAACAGACGTTATCTTCCAAACACCAGCAGATCAACGTACTGAAGATTATATTTCAGGTCGATTCGGCTAAGGAGGAGCAGAAGATGGTTGTACGTGAACGTTTTGAACAGGAATTAAAAGAAGTTCAAGCGCAATTTATCGACATTGCTACTAGTAGTATCAATGCTCTTAAATTGGCATTTGAAGCATTAGTAGAGCAGGATTTAGAGAAATCCTTAAAGATTCTTGAAGACGATTTAATCATTAATCGTCTTGAAGAAGAAATCAATGATCATGTTATTTTAATAATCGCTAGGCAGCAACCTGTAGCTACAGATTTACGTCGTCTCATGGTGCTTGTCAAAGCGGCATCGGATATGGAAAGAGTAGGGGACTATGCGGTTAATATTGCCAAAGAGACGATTCGTATTGGAAAAGAACCACTCGTTTTTCCTATAACAAATTTACAAACGATGTGTAATAAGACGGTAGAAATGTTAGAAAGTATTTTAAAAGCCTTTACGGATGAAGATACGGCCCGTGCCAAGGAAATTGCAGAACTAGATGATTACGTCGATGATTTATATGGAGCGACAGTAACGCTATTGCTACGTGCAGGTGCTGAAAATCCAGCACATATTTCTCAAATTACACATTTAACATTTGTTTGCCGCTATTTAGAACGCTCAGCTGACCATGCAACAAATATTGCTGAACACTTATTCTACTTAATCAAAGGCAAACATTACGAATTGAATAATTAGTAGGAGAAGAGCCGTTGACAAGCTCTTCTCCTTTTTACTGTCATAATGATGAAAAGCTATAGGATAACAGCAACATTGTTGATTAAAATAGCGTCAAATACTACAGGCATAATTGTATTGTCAAAAAATAATTTTGGTTATACTATAGACATTATCCAAAAAAACGTGCTTTGGAGGTGTTGCTTCGTGAAAGACGCTGTAGAATCACTTATAGAGAAATTTGCTCTGGCACTCACGTCAGAACAACATGACTTTTTACGTTTTCTCTATGATAACTTACATCTTGAAGAATTAAGTGACAAGGAACAACGTATCTTTATTGATTATTTTTACAAGAGTGAAACATTGCGAAATATGGCAGCATTTGCACTTGAATTGGCAGATATCATGCGTGAAATGTGTGATAACATACCAGCTATTGAGCAAGCTGAACGATTGACCAACGGAAAAGAGCAGCGTTTGTATTATGAGCGAAAGTGGCAGATAGCTAGACGACAAAAGCTAAAGTATCAAATAACAAAAAAAGGAAATATCCTATATGTTCCGTTTGATGAATACAAAAAAGAACTAGGTCCAATCATAATATGTCTTGAACAAACTACGGGTATGGCAGCATATTCGGATTTTTGCAAAAGTATGATTTTACCATTTTTTATGATTGCGCACCGTGAAGGGCGAGATTTATATATCGTTCCATATGACTGTCAAATTCATGTACATTATCGATTTGAAAACGGTCATTTAAATTTATGTGATTTTAAGGATTTTATTGAATACAAAGCAAAGGGAGATGCAGCAATTCTGCCCGTGCTTCATTTTGTAAAGGGCTTGCTACAAGAAAATCAACATTGTACAGAAGCGGATATTATTATTTTTACAGAAGGAACTCCTATTGATGGCCAGCATCTCGTTGGAAAGCAAGCGAAGACCATGCTCGATGAGATGAAGCGTAAGTATTATGCTGAATTTTTGGTGATTGCCATGCATGAACAAAAATTTAATGAACAGCAGTTTTGGTTTGCCAACAAGGCTTTTTTTGCGGATGATGCTATTCAATAAAAAAGGAGTTGATCATCATTGTTGATCGGCTCCTTTTCTGTGAGTATACATAGTAGTTAAAGGAGAAAAACATGGATTCATTGAAATGGTTACTACCAAATATTTCAGCACCAACGTGGATGGACGTTATTATTGCCATCGCTATTTGCGTCGTTGGTTGGCTTTTTCAGCAACTTGTTATAAAGAAAATTATTAATCGTATTGTTGCATTTTTAAGAAATCGTCAGCGAGAGTTTCAGGCAATAGTGCTAGAACAATTCAATAAAGAGATTCGTTATGCATTTATGGCAGCTGTCATTGTACTCAGCTTAACCATATTATTAGAAGAAAATTTATTTACAAATGCAGTGACAAAGAATTTTGTATTGTCTATTATTGTTTTTTTTGCCTTTAAAGGTGTATATGATGTTTTACATTTTTATACAAAACAGCCTTTGCAGTTAAATAGTGAAGAAGAACCAAACGTCCTATTACCGTTTTTTCTTCGCGTAGGAAAAGTGCTTATTATGATAGCGGCGATGTTTACGATTGCTTCTTTCTGGAATTTTAACTTGAATGGCTTTTTAACAGGGATTGGCTTAACGGGAGTAGCCATCGCCTTTGGTATACGTGATACTTTAGCGCATGTTTTTGGTGGGATGTCAGTTGCATTAGATAATCCGTTTCAGATTGGTGACTGGATAGCGACAGAAGATCAAAAAATTGATGGAACTATTGAAGATATTAATCTTCGAAGTACCTTAATTCAAACGGGTGATAAAGGACTTGTTTATGTCCCGAACTCCTATTTAGTCAATCGGCCAATCTATAATTTATCTAGACGAGAAAAACGAAAATGTGAACAATTTTTATTCGTAGCTGCTGACAATAAAGAAGAAAAATTACGGAGTGCTTTAAGTGCTATTCAAAAGGAAATTTATTTGCATACAGCTACAGAAAAAGAATTGATCCATGTATTTATAGATGAATTTTATCCAACCTCTTATCGTATTCTTGTGCGTTTTTATGTGGCGACAAATGATACTGCAGTGATGCTAAGTACGAAACAGGATATATTATTTGCTATTCGTCAAATATTTGAGGAACTAAATATTGAGCTAGCTGCTCCAACTGAAGATGAATGGCTTCACAGTAAAAAATAATTTGAATTGTTAATTTATTTATCTTACAATGAAAATGAGTAATCAGCTTGGATGAAGAGTAGTAGCTATTATTTTTTGTTATAGAGAGCTAGTGGCTGGTGGAAACTAGTACAAATGAATGGTGAATGGACTTCGGAGCTCTAATCCTGAAAAAGAGTATGGATTAGCGTCTACCTGCGTTATAAGGTACAGAGTGGGTCTTTTAACGCCGATTACGGCACAATTATGTAGGGTATAATTGATTAAGACCAATGAAGGTGGCACCACGGCTTTTCCGTCCTTTTGTGATGGAAAGGTCTTTTTATATTTTTATTTCTTTATTCAATAGAAATGTTTCTACCCTATAGAATAAAGATTTGGTGTAGCAGAGCAGAGCATAGAGAAGGAGAGAAGAGTATGACAGTTGAGCTTAGAAAGTTTGTTATGAAGACATTACAGGGTGATATGATGACGCCAATTTCCGTCTATCAATCGCTTGAAGGGAAACATAGGATGCTTTTCGAATCGTCTGCTAAACATGAAGAAAGTGGACGTTATTCATTTATTGCCGTCAATCCAGTTGCGGAATTGATTGGAGATAAGGGTGGATATACTTTTACCAAAGGTGGAGAAAGCGAAAAAGCGAGTGAAAATGTACTCACTAAATTAAAGCAGGTTATGCCATTCCATGAGGAACAATATCCATTCGCCTTTTTTGGAGGAGCGATTGGTTTCTTTGGATATGAAACGGCCTTTTATGCAGAGAAAATAGGAGAATTTTTGCAGGATGATTTAGAAATGCCAGATGTTCATGTCTTCTTCTATGATACATTTGTTGTTTTTGATCATGTAAAGCAAGATGTAACGTTAGCGGCCATTGATTTATTTGATGAAGGGCACTCTCTTGAAGCAATGGAAGTGGCTATTTCTAAGATGGAGGAACAGCTTTATGCTGGTAAAACATTCGACGCCATGTCACTGGGAGAGCTCAATTTCAAGCCGATGATTGAAAAAGAAGATTTTGTAGCAATGGTTGACCGTGCTAAACAGTATATTCGTAAGGGTGACATTTTCCAAATTGTCTTATCACAACGTTTCACCTCACCATTTACAGGGAATCCTTTTGATTTATATCGTCAGTTGCGTACATCAAATCCGTCACCTTATATGTTCTATATGGATTTTGGAACGTATATCATTTTAGGAACGTCTCCTGAAAGTCTTGTGAAGGTGAAGGAGCGAAAGGTCACGACAAATCCAATCGCAGGAACAAAGCCTAGAGGCAAAACAGTGGAACAGGATAAAGCGATTGCGGAAGGTTTACTCAATGATGAAAAAGAAATTGCTGAACATCGGATGTTAGTGGATTTAGGTCGTAATGATCTTGGACGAATTGCAAAAGTTGGTACAGTGAAGCTTGTAAAATATATGAATATTGAGCGTTATAAACATGTTATGCATATTGTATCAGAGGTTATCGGTGAATTACGTGATGATGTACATGTTTTGGATGTCCTCAAAGCCTGCTTGCCTGCAGGTACAGTATCAGGTGCACCCAAAATTCGTGCTATGCAGCTAATCAATGGGCTAGAACCCGTAAAACGTGGTGTCTATGCTGGAGCAGTAGGCTATATTTCCACTACAGGGGATATGGATTTAGCTCTAGCCATTCGTACCATGGTTATTAAGGATCATCGTGCACATGTTCAGGCAGGGGCTGGTATTGTGTATGATTCTGTGCCATGGTCTGAATATGAGGAAACACTCAATAAAGCTCGCGCGCTATTGGAGGTAAAAAAATGATTTTACTGATCGATAACTATGATTCATTCACATATAATTTATTTCAGCAAATAAGTATGCTAGGGAAAGACATAGAAGTAGTGCGTAATGATGAAATTTCAATAGAAGAAATTAAAAAAATGCAACCAGAAGCCATTATTTTATCGCCTGGACCAGGTACGCCAACTGATGCAGGGATAATTGTAGATGTTGTTAAAGAGCTTTATACAGAATATCCTATTTTAGGGATTTGTCTTGGGCACCAATCGATAGGGCAGGCTTTTGGCAGCAGCATCGTTCAAGCTAACCATATTATGCATGGGAAATTATCTACAATTCAATATAAGAAAACAGATTTATTTGCTCAGTTAGACGGTAAAATCGAAGTAATGCGCTATCATTCTCTCATCATTGAGCAAAGCACGTTACATGAGGATTTCACTATTTTAGCAACCTCCAGTGATGATGGTGAAATTATGGCGATTCGACATAAAGATTATCCACTTTTTGGGCTACAATTTCATCCAGAATCCATTGGAACGAAAGAGGGAAGCAAAATGATGCAAGCCTTCTTAGAACAAATTTCATAAACTAAACAAAATAGGCTGTCATCAAAAATCAGGAGTTGTGATTTTTGGATGACAGCCATTTTTTATGAAGAATAGTAATATTTAATCTCAGGTGTGTTGATTAAACATTTTTATCCACCCTAATTATTTGGAAGGCTCTGATCTCCGCTACGGGCTACTCGCTTTCCTGCGGGCGAGCGTCGAGCCGCTTCCTCCGCTTCGCTCCGTGCAGGGTCTCGTCTGTCTCGCTTTCCCGCGGGAGTCGAGTAGCCCTACGCTACAATCAGTTAAAATGGGAATATAATAGCAAAATAGCAACAAAAAATCCTTTTATCGCTCAATTATAAACCTGTTTTTTCCCAATCGACATACCTGATTTAATCTTATTACTTTTTCCCTGTAATCAATTTTGCAATTTCCTCTAAAGACATTGAAGAATTGACTTCGTAGGAACCAATTTGTAAGCTTCGAGCATATTTAGGGTTTGCAAGTAACAGTTCCATTTCAACACTATTGGCAATAATGTCACCATCTTCAAGCTTTTGCGCCACAATATATGGTGTAATGCCGCTGTAAATTTGAAGTGTCATAGTCGTAACGTTGGCTGCCGGGGCGTCTGCTGATTCATGATTGTCTGTAGCCTTTGTTTCAGGTGCATCTGTCTTCTGAGTGTTTTCCTTTGGAGCTTGATTCACTTGTTCCTTTAACAATGCAATTTCTTTATTGGCCTGTTCGAGCTTTTTTTGCAGCTCCTCTACATTTTCATCACTTGAGGAAGCTTTAGTTGGTAAGCCAATTTGAAGATCGAAACGAGTTGCTAAAGCAAGCATTGCTCCTACAAGAAATAGTGCAATGCCAAATGCACGAATAGAGGAATTATTCATGTATTACCGACCTCCATTTGCAATCACTTGTCGCACTTGCTCTTCTGTTAAATTTGAGCGAATACTTATATCGGCTACCGAAAGACCTTGCTTATTTAATTCAAGTACCTGACTCACGATAATTTGATGAATATTTTTTGTTTGTGGTGATCCTTGTCCAGCTTTTGATGCTTGAGCGGCTTGTTGTACAGCCTGTATCACTTGTTGAACCTTTGGATTTTGCATGTTATTTTGGGCTGAATTTGATTTAACCTGGAATTCAGGCTCTAATAACAGCTCCTCCTCAACAATTTTTAGACGACGTTTTAAATTATTTGTTTCTTGAAAAATAGAGATGGAAAGTTCTTCTACATCTTGTTCGACTTTTTTCGCGTTATTTTTGAAAAAGAACGACACGATGATTAGAAGAATTCCAACAATCATAAGTATGATGGATAAATCCAAAAGTTTCACCTCATTAAGTTATGTAATTATAAGGTATTTTACCATAAGCAAACTTAATATGAAATGAAGGTGGATTTTTTTTTAGTTTGTGTTATAATAGGTAAGTCGTATAAATCATGCTCAAAATTTAAATTCTTGATATAGAGTGGGAGGGTTAATGATGCGCGTAAACATTACTTTAGCTTGCACAGATTGCGGCGAACGTAACTACATTTCTAAAAAGAACAAGCGTAACAATCCAGAGCGTCTTGAACTTAAAAAATATTGCTCTCGCGAGAAGAAATACACTCTTCACCGTGAAACTAAGTAATCGCTCATTAAGCCAAAACCACAAGTGGTTTTGGCTTTTTATATGTTGATAGGAGGATAGCTTAGCATGAATAAAACAACTTTACGAAACGAGGTAAGGGAAGCTCTCTCGAAAATGAGTGAAGCGGCTTACCAAGACCGATCTTTTATTGTCGCAAAAAATGTGCTACAAGAACCATATATAATAGAAGCAAATACAATCGGCATTACCATTTCCAATAAGCCAGAAGTCGACACAATTCATTTAATTGAAGAATTGTGGCAACTTGGTAAAAAAGTCGCTGTTCCTAAATGCAACCCAAAAACAAGAGAAATGACATTTTATGCTATTGATTCGTTTGCACAACTAGAAACTGTTTATATGCATTTGCGTGAGCCAATTCCAGAAAAGTGTGAGTTTGTTGACGCAAATGAAATGGATGTCATACTTGTTCCGGGAGTTGTTTTTGATAAGTTTGGCTATCGAATAGGTTATGGCGGTGGTTATTATGATCGCTATGTATTAAACTGTAGCAAAGGTAAGCTTGTATCGCTGTTATTTGATGAGCAGCTATATGAACAAGTACCTACAGACGCACACGATTGCCCAGTAGATATCATTGTGACACCGACTAAACGTATTGACTGTGTAACACAACGAGGAGCGAACTAAAATGGACAAAATGTTAGATATTTATGAATTATTAAAAACATATGGCACTTTTATTTATACAAGAGATCCTATTGGTGATTTGATGTTAATGGAGGATGAAATTCGTGAGTTGTATAAAGCGAATGTACTAGATATTAAAGATTACCAAATGGCATTGTTACTAATTCGACAAGAAACAACAAAACTTCGTATGAAAGAGAATAATCAATAATGTTTTAAATATAATTCCTTTGGGGTATTGTAAAAATAATGTAACATGTATGTAATATTCTAAGAGACAGTGGGTTTCCACTGTTCTTATGATTGTGCGAAACTTTTTACAAACAAAGACGTATATATAAGTATCCAGCTTGTAGACGAGCAAGTAGAAGGGATTTCCAAAATATATCTGTTGCGTATCTGTAAAAAAAAGATTAAGATATATTTTGTTTCAGTAACGAATTATTAAATTTATTATTTTTTCGCTTTAGAAAGTAGGGAGGATGTTAGGAATGAAATCAATTAAGTGGCCTAAACATTCATTTATGATACTAGCAATTGTAGCAACTTGGATAAAAACGGTCATTGTTTATCACACAAGCTTTGATATGAAAATCGAAAATGCAATGCAACAATTTATTTTGTTTATTAATCCATTAAGCTTCTTGCTATTTGCTTATGGTTTAGCGTTATTCTTTAAATCTTCAAAAGCTAAAAATCGTTATATTATTACAGTCAGTATTCTTTTATCCATTGTCTTATACGGAAATGTGGCATTCTATCGTTTCTACAATGACTTTATTACGCTACCGGTATTATTCCAAACAAGTAACTTTAGTGATTTAGGAACTTCCATATCAGCGATTGTAAACCCTTGGGATGTATTATATTTCATCGACGTACTTATTCTAATTTTAGCTAATAAATATTGGCCTAGAATGAAAACAATTGTGAAAGTTAACGTGGAATTTCGTCGTGCGTACTTCGTATTAGCAGTTGCTATGACTTTCTTAAACTTAGGATTAGCAGAAATAGAACGTCCACAATTGTTGACTCGAAGCTTTGACCGTGAATTACTTGTGAAAAACATTGGGACTTATAACTACCATTTGTATGATATTTATATTCAATCTAAATCTTCTGCTCAACGTGCATTAGCGGATGGCAGTGAATTAGTAGAAGTGAACAACTACATTCGATCTAATCAAGCAGCGGTTAACCCTGAAATGTTCGGTAAATACAAGGATCGTAATGTAATTGTTGTGTCAATGGAATCTTTACAAAACTTTGTGATTAATAACCAGATGGATGGTCATGAAATCACACCATTCTTAAACTCTTTAACAAAAGATAAAGATACGTTTTTTTTCAGCAACTTCTATCACCAAACTGGATTAGGGAAAACTTCTGACTCAGAGTTTATTGTAGAAAACTCATTGTTTGGCTTAGGTCGTGGTGCGGTATTCTTCACACACGGTGGAAATACGTATAACTCAATGGCTGAGCGCCTTGGAGAAAATGGTTACTATACGAATGTCATGCACCCGAATAATAAATCATTCTGGAATCGTGACATGATGTATCAATCATTAAAAGTTGATAAATTCTATGATGTAGATTCATATAAAGTTAACGAAGGCGAAGCTGTTAACTGGGGTATGAAAGATACTCCATTCTTAGAACAATCTGCAGCATTAATGAAAGATATGCCACAGCCATTCTATTCTCGTCTAATTACATTAACGAACCACTATCCATTTACTTTGGATCCTGAAGATGTCATGATTCCTGAATACACTTCAAACTCAGGTACATTAAATCGTTACTTCCAAACAGTTCGTTATATGGATGAAGCACTTAAAGACTTCTTCCAAAGTTTAAAGGATCAAGGAGTTTATGATAACTCAATTATCGTAATGTATGGTGACCATTATGGTATTTCAGAAAACCACAACAAAGCGATGGCTCAATATTTAGGAAAAGAAAGCATTACACCATTTGATAATGCAATCCTACAAGAAGTACCTTTATTCATCCATATCCCAGGAGCTGGTGATGGTAAAGAAATGACAGAAGTGTCTGGACAAATGGATTTACGTCCAACAATTCTACACCTTCTTGGTATTGAAACTTCAAAAGATATGCAACTTGGTGCTGACTTATTCTCACCAGAGCATGAAGATTTCGTTATTTTCCGTGACGGTCGTTTTGTAACAGATAAATATGTTTATGCTGGTGAAGCTTGCTATGACAAAGCCACTGGTGAAGAAATTGATGGCGAGCCATGTCAGCCATACGCTGATCGGGCGACGACAGAACTAGAAAATTCCGATGCTATCATTAACGGTGATTTGCTTCGCTTCTATGATGAAAAGACAGGTAACTTGAAGCAAGAAGCAGTCGAATAATAAAAAAGAGATCTCACTAAACATGAGATCTCTTTTTTATGGATCTATATCAAATGTTGGAGTAAGGCAAAATGTTCTATCATCGTTTAAAGGGTAAAATCCGTCACATTACGGGTATCCTAACAATTTTATAGAACCCTCTTTTTTACCCCTAAAAAGGAGCATATGGAAAAGATTTGCATGTAGCAGAGGTATACGTCAAATTGAAGTTTTATGCGTTCAGAGAGCCCAATAAAACAGCTCAGAGGGAAGACGTTATCGCTTGGGGCTCAAATAGGAGAAATTAAATCAAAATAGACAATACGACAGAAAGAAAAAGAGCAGTCTCGGAATGCAGACTGCTCTTGTTTCTGTCTAAATCTTAGTGTAATTTTGGTGGGTACCCGCTATTAATGACTGTCATAATTACAAACCAACCGAAAACAGCAGCACTTAATAAGTTGAAAACAACACTTAAAAGGTTCTTTTCTTTAATTGCTTGGAATGTACCAATTACAGCTAAAATCGCTACTAGACCAAAAATAACCATTAATAAGTTCATTAAAAATTGACACTCCTTTCGACATCAGAAAATGAATGTCGTAAACAATATTCCTCCTTAATTGTAAACGTTCCACCTGTTTTTGTCGAGAACTAATATAGCGAAAACTATGAACATTTATCGTCAAATTGTGGCAAAGGCTGTATAATATAAAATTGAGGTGATGTCAATGATGAACGTACGAAGTTATTCGCTTGGACCTGTCCAAACGAATTGTTATATCGTATCGAATAAAGAGAAGGAATGTTTAATATTTGATCCAGGAGAGGAAGCAGAACGAATCATCAAGACTATTCGTAGTAACGGTTTGAAGCCATCAGCCATTTTTTTAACACATGCACATTTTGATCATATTGGTGCTGTAGATGCTGTCCGAGAAGCTTTTAATGTTCCGGTATGGATTCATGAAAAGGAAGTTAGCTGGTTAGGAGATCCAACAAAAAATGGCTCTAGTAAATACGCAGCATTACCAGATTATATTGTCGCTGCCCCGGCTGAAGAAAATATTATTAAAGAAGAACAGCTATTTGAAATAAGTAATTTTAGTTTTAAAGCGATCTTTACGCCAGGACATTCACCAGGTAGTATTTCATATATATTTGAAAATGATGGCTTTGCTATTGTGGGGGATACGCTATTTGAGCAGGGTGTTGGACGTACAGATTTACTTGGAGGCTCAACGAAAATATTGCTTGCATCCATTCACGATAAGTTATTAACACTACCTGAGGATACTATTATTTACCCGGGCCATGGTAATTATACAACGGTCGGTGCAGAAATGGAGACAAATCCTTTTTTAAATGGTTTTTAACGTTAGGCAAAAGTTAAAAAATGGATATCCTATAGTGTAGATTGATTTCCATTCCGGCTGGGTGCTTTGTCGCTGACGCTTCGCTTTCGCGCAGAGCAGAGCTTCCTGGGGACGTCCGATGAGTCGCTGCGCTGCAGGTTCCCATCTGTGACGCGGTGATAATCCATTTTATTGGACAATTTCATCTTTGTGGGTGATTTGTTTAAAAAAATAAAGCCTACAGTAACTTCATAAAATGCAAAAATCCCCCTAGCAATTCGTTGGATAGATAGAATAAACTAAATTCTAATCTATATAATCGCAAAGGGGATTTTACTATGCTCATCTATAGCTTCTGTATCTAATGAATAAATTCACATAAAAAAGCGTGTCTCACATTTGATGAGATACGCTTTTTCTTTGTATTAATGACCGCCACCAGGCACGTGAATGAATGTTGTATAGTACGTGAAGCCAGCGAAGAATACAGTTAAATATGCTCCGAAAATGTACATGTACATACGTTCTGAAAGGTTTAAGAAGCCTAATAATAAGAATAAACCTGTATTACCTACGAATAATAGCGATACTTCGTTCATACCACCAAGGTAGAACATAACGGCGAAAATACCTGTCCAGAATGCCATAACTTTATACATATTATCCATGAAGATTTCCCCTCCTTTTGCCCACGACACAATAATCTCTTACTCATTATAAATGATATGAAAGGTATCTGTAAACTGGAACTTCCTCTTCTTTGTGACAAACAAATGGATTTTTAAATTAGCGATCGATTTCTGTCACGTTTATTTCATATTTACATAAATCACAATTATGTATCATGCTTTCAATCTGTGTGAATTCATTGCTTGAAAATAATGCATCTAATTGTCCTTTTAAATAGGATTCATGTAAAGAACAAACAATTTCTGAATGGGAAGTAAGCTGCTCCTGGAATGGACAATTAAAAATGGAGAATATCACTTTTTTACCATGCTCGGTTTGCTGTACTTGTGGAATATAACCAATTAATGCAGCATTGTCAGTTAATAGCTGAAGTTTTTGTTCGAAGGTAAGAGTATTATTTAATGTTAACTCAGCATTTACATAATTCTTCATTTGCTGATAACCATCTTGATAGCTAATGTCCTGGCATTTTTCTAATGCAGATGGTCCAAATTCTTGAATTAATTGGATTGTCCATTTTAATAGTCGATCCTCATCACGTCTTGGGAACGATAATGTTACGCCTTTGTCAGAGGCTTTATAAACACGACCAGGTCGGCCACCTTTTCCAGTCTTAGCAAAATCAGCTACTATAATATTAATTTCTGTGAGCTTTGTTAAGTGTAGCCGTGCAACGTTTGGATGTATGCCGAATTCATCAGCGATATTTTGGACCGTTACAGTTTTTTTCTCTTTCAGGATGTACTCGTAAATAGAGTATCTAGTTTCATCTGCTAAAGTACTAGTAATTTTTAATGGATGGATCATTTGCTTCACCTCTAGATAATTTTTTAAATAATATCTTCTCTACCAAGTGTTAGGAAAAAATTCATGTTGATTCTATTATATTGTATTCTTGGAAAAGAAACAGTTCCTTTTGACATAAATCTTAACTTTTTCATAGGATTATGTTCATTTTTAGTGAAATTTTGCACGTTATTCACGTTTTTACAGAAAAATTTATATTTCATAGGGAATTTAACAGTAAATTTTTATTTTAAGAAAAGGGCTTTTCTCATGGCGTGTTCGTATCTATACTAGGGAATAACGAATAGAGCGGTCATATTCGAATGAACTAGAAGATGGGGATTAATATTCAGAATTATTTGATTATTAAAGAACGAAATTGTGAGTAACTTTTTCTAAAGGTCTATCATATCGGTGCTTAAGATTTATTATTGGTTACAGAAAGGGTAAGATATCATATTTATTTTCGAAGATATGATGGATTACTCCTAGCAGGTGAATTACCAAACGATCCTAAGGGATGAAATTAATAACTTAACATAAAAAAGGAGAATCACAAAATGAAAAAATTGATATCTAGTTTATTAGTCTTACAATTACTCTTTAACATACTAATTCCAACCAATTCTTTAGCTGCTTTTAATTATTACGAAAAAGAAAATTTATTAATTAATGAAGAAGAGGCTGATGAAGAAGGGGATTTAGAAGTGCAACCAAGATTTATTTGGTTTGCGGTACCAGCCATAGCTATTTCTGACATAGTGTGGGCCACGATAGGTGCAACTGCAGCTACAGGTAGTGTATATCTTTTATGGATGAAGGAGCCGACTCTAACTAACGAAATTGATACAGCTTATCGAGCGATACCTAAAAAGATTTTAGATAGTGATGGTTCTATAGATATGGGTAAGTTTTCTCAAAAAGTGAGTGGGAGAACCGCATATAAAGACCCTAAGACAGGATGGGAAATAGATAAAGATAATGCGGGGCATGGTGGTAGAAAGTGGAAACTTAAAGATGATAAAGGTAATAGAGTTGCTTCCTTGGATGAAAAAGGGAGGATTATATCTAAATAAAAATACCTAATATGTGTTACTATCTAAAAGGGGTGTTTATTTAGGTGAGTGAAAAGTTTTTTAATCAAAATAGAATTATAAAAAAAATGTTTGATTCATTTAATCTTTCTATTAATTTTGATATTACAGGATTTCTTGAAAAAGAAGAAGACATTTATACTAAATACCCAGGGGATTTTCTAATAATAGATCGTTTTCCCATGATTATTAATAAGTCGATGGAATGGTTTGCTCCTCTTGACTTTTGTTTTAGTCAAAATGAACAAACACCAAAAGAGTTTTTTGAAGTTGAAAAAAAATTTATAAACACTTTAACTATCTTATCAAGTTATAGCTCTTTGTGGGTACAAAGTTCTTATTACTTTTCACAAGGTGAGGTGCCAGATTTCTTCACAAATGAAGAAAAAGAATATCTATTAAAAATGAAAGACAATCCTTTTATTCAAATTATATCCCCGAAAGAATTAAATAATTACTTAAAATTAAGTCTTAGAGGATACGAGCAAACTATAATTTATTTACCAGAATTAAAGATTATTGCATGGGTAAATGAATTAATTGTTTCTGTATTTGTACAAGATAAGAAATATAGAAAACTTATCGAGACTATCTGTTTAACTGAGGGTCTATATTTAAGAGAAAAATAGGGCTAAGTATTTTGTTTTTATATTATCCCCCTTTAAGTAGATAATGTTAAAAAACTACAGTAAGTTGTAGTTAACATTTTACTTAAAGGGGATTTTTGTATGCCTAGAAAAAACCGTGAGTATTACTGGATATACCTCGGTTTAATCAATAGGATTGGGCATAAGAGATGGGAACTGCTACGAAAACAAGTACAGCATGCTAATACAATTGGGCAATATGTTATAATGGGTAACATTAGGAATTGGTTAATAATGCTAGCGATAAACTTCTACTTAAACAGGCGCATTTGAATAACTATAGATATTATACTGATTTTATTGAGGTTTATGGCTGTGTTCGAAGAAAATCTTACAAAAAAAGAATACGGAAACCTTCTTAAAAAATTTCAGTTTGATAAAGAACCAAATGGAGAATATACTTATGTGTTTTTGATTAATGGTTCGCTGCAGGAAAGAGGAATAACCAGTTGAAGAAATTATCCAAATAGATTATGAACCTGAGATTGTATTATGTTCAATTCAATTTAAGAAAGATGCACTAAAATCCTTAAAGCATTTTCAGAAGAATAATTACTTTATATATTTACATTGGCTTAAGCCTGGGTTTAATGATAGTTTTGAATACCCTGATTCGGAAGATATTGTCCCAGAGATTTTAAAGATGGGCTCCGTTATTGGAAAAAGGAACGGAAAAGTTTATGCAGATGACAGAGTTTTAGAAAGTCAAAATTATATATTTGATTGGGCTAACCGAAACGGATTGCTTATGAAGGGGATTGTAAAAAGTAATTAGCGATAGAGCGAATCTTACTGTAAAATGGTTCGCCCCTATTTTTAATAATAAGTCACTATGTGCATCTTTTTTAATTCACATTTTTACTTACGATGCTTATAAGTATCGTAATGAAGCTGTTGTTAGAATGTTTTTGGTGAAAATATGTATAGTATATAATTTGTTTAGATAATTAAATGGTAACCACCAGCACACTGACAGTAATCAATACAAATGATTTGTTAGACATTGATAAGAATCGCTCGATTGGTGTATCAACATTGAAGCCACGTATTGAAAATGATAAATTTAAGAAATGTTTAGAATATTTGTTTGCGGTAAACTCATAATAGTAAAAAATCGGCTGTGTTAACTAGATTGTTAGCATAACTTTTATAAGTATAGGGGCAATATAGTTAGTAAAGTGTAATCAGATGTTTAGACAACGAGAGAGAAGTATTTGCTAAACACATAACAGAATCAAGATTATAAATGCTAATATAAATATGTACATTCCTGCTTGAATAATAATGAACAATTAACGTGCTGCTTAATAAAACAATTTAAAGAGTTTTGTAACTTTAATTCGGTGGGGCTTGTTCCAATTGTTTATTTTCTGTGTTTCTTTCTATTAAATAATTTTTATAACCTATTGGGTTGTGTTAATAAACAATCTAATAGGTTTTTTTTGTTCAAAATATAAATAAGCTTGATATTCAATATGAACACTTAATGAGACAATCAGTTCAACTGAGGGTTTATATTTATTCTTCTAGCATAACAAAATTATTGATTAGTCTCTTTCAATAGTTTTTCGAATTCATCATTCATAGGATTATGTTCATTTTTAGGTAAAATAGCATGTTATCCACATTTTGATAGCAAAAATCATAAATAATAGAGAATTCTATAGTAAATTTTTATTTTAAGAAAAGGGCTTTTCTCGTGGCAGTTTCGTATCTATACTAGGAAATAACGAATAGAGCGGTCATATTCGAATGAACTAGAAGAGGGGTGCGAATATGCAGAATTTTGAAACGGTTGTTGAACAAAAATGCGAGCAACTTTTACTAAAGGCCTATAACTTTGGTGCATCAGATATATTATTAGTTCCGGAAAGTGTACATTATCGTATTTATTTTCGAAAATATGATCGGTTACTCCAAGCAGGTGAGTTACCGCACGATCTTGCGGAACGAATGATTTCCTTCTATAAATTTTTAGCGGCATTAGATATTAGCGAGCGTCGTAAACCCCAAAGTGGCGCCTTCCATAAAGCTATGGAACAAGATCAATATGCCTTCCGTGTCTCTACACTTCCTTCAGTATTTTTAAAAGAAAGTCTAATTATCCGACTTCTTTTGCAAAATCATACTTTCCCACTTACTTCCCTATCTTATTCCAAGCATGCAGCAGAGATGTTAATGGAACTAGTGAAACACCGACAAGGGCTATTATGTTTCACTGGTGCAACAGGCTCTGGTAAGTCAACCTCCTTGTATTCTTTGATCCATTATTGTTCTTCAGAGTTAAATAGACACGTCATTTCATTAGAGGATCCTGTAGAAAATAATCAGGCTAATCTACTTCAGATTCAGGTGAACGAACGAGCAGGTGTTACATATGCGACAGGCTTAAAGGCTATTTTACGCCACTCACCTGACATTATTATGATTGGAGAAATACGTGATAAAGAGACAGCGAAAATCGCAATCGAGGCTTCTTTAACAGGTCATTTAGTGGTAACGACGATTCATGCCAAGGATTCAGTCAATTGCCTTTATCGATTCATTGACTTAGGTGTTTCAGTAGAAGAACTTCGTCAAACTGTGGTAGGTGTTGTTGCTCAAACACTTTTCCAATCGCCAATTAACCAGGAAGAACGCCGTGCATTGTTTGAAATATTAAGCAATGCTCATCTTCAAATGGCCTTTAAGGCAATTATGCAAAAAACTAGCTTTGAGCTACCGCATGATGTAACGCTTACAGGTCAAAGAGAATTAATCGAGAGCCAGAACTATGCGAATACAAAAGTTTATTGAGAGAATTCGTTTTGAATATAAAAAGGCGACAATTTGGCAAGTAAAGGAACAAGCCCGTTTTTTTAGTCGATTAAGCGTGCTAATGCAGGAAGGCTATTTATTCCCGCAAGCTATTTCTATTCTATTGCCCCATCATATTAAAGCACATGAAGAAATACAAAAGCTAATTAATGAAAAGCTGAGGCAAGGAGTCGGTGTTTTGGGAGTTCTTGAAGCGTTGCATATTTCAAAGCAGCATTTAGTGGCTATTACAGTTGCAGAAAACAATGGCCATATGATTGAGACGCTAAAAGGTGTGGCTAAGCAAATGGCTTTGAGTGAGGCCGCGAAGAAAAAATTAATGAAGCTACTCTTGTATCCAATGGTACTCATTCTATTTTTGTTGCTGTTGTTTTTAGTATTTCGCACCGTATTTTTTCCTAATATAGAAAAAATGGTGGCAAGTCGAACTACCGGCACAGGGGAGACAAGCGTTGCTTTGTCAAAAATACTGTTACATTTTCCTGATGCTCTAATTGTCGTAGTGTTAGCAGTAATTTGTAGCATTTTGATATTTCAGCTTTATCTCAAACGACAACCAATTGCTCACCGGCTAATTATGATTCTAAAAACCCCATTTATTCGGATTTGGGTACGAATATCTTTGACGAGACAATTTGCTGCGTATTTAGGAAGTCTGCTACAAAGTGGATTTTCTTTACAGGCAAGTCTACAAATTTTAGAGGAGCAGCGACTTCAACCATTTCTCCAATATCTGGCTCGATGTATAAAGGAGCGTGTTGTTTTTGGTGATACGTTAACACAAGCTGTAAATTTGATGACAGTTTGGCAGAAGGATTTCTCGACATTTGTTGAGCATGGAGAAAAGAGTGGCTATTTAGGGAAAGAGCTTGTATTGTATAGCGAATTATTGACAGAAAAGCAGGAGCAGCTATTGCATAAAATCCTTGCGTTTGTGCAGCCGAGCTTTTTTATCATTATTGCAATGTGCATAGTTGCCGCGTATGTCAGTTTATTATTACCAATATATCACATGATTGAATTAGTATAGGAGGATAATAATGAAACGTATAAAGCAGCAAGCCGGATTTACTTTGATCGAAATGCTAATAGTCTTGTTGATTATATCAATATTAATATTAATCACAATTCCAAACGTTACGAAACATTTTGCTACGATCGATGAGAAGGGCTGTAAGGCGTATATTAGCATGGTGCAGGGGCAGGTAGAGGCGTATCGAGTAGATTTTATGGTTTATCCAACAATTGAAGATTTAGTAGCAAAAGGCTATTTAAAGAAAAATGAAACGACCTGTCCTAATAAGGAAGAGATTATGATCACTAATGAAGGGGAAGTACGATTAGCAAAGACCTCTGCTGAAACAGGTTCTGGTGGATAATGGTTGTTATAAAAAGTGAGCGCGGCTTTACGTTTGTTGAAATGCTAATGGTATTGTTTATCGTTATGTGTTTGTCAGTAATTGTCGTAAAGTATTCGTTAAAAGTAGCGGAAAATCGGGAGCTTGAACAGTTTTTTTCACAAATTCAATTAGATATTCAATATATACAAACCTATAGTATGCATCAAAGAGAATATATTTCGATGAAGTTTGAGAGTTCATCAAAAAGATATATCATAAAAAAAGATTTTTATACCGAATTATATGCACGCCCTTTTCCGAAAGGGGTTGAATTCATTCCTGATTCGAGTTCGGTTCACACGATAATATTCAACTACTATGGGAACGTCATGACTCCAGGGTCTATTTATTTTAATACACCCCAGGGCATTAAAAAGGTTGTGATTACGTTAGGGCGAGGGAGATCAAGAGTTGAATGAATCTGGTTATTCATTTGTAGAAACGATTCTATCAGTGGTCATTGTCATGTTTTTATGCACGACATTAATACCGATTAGCTACACTATGAAAACAACTCTTTACAATAAGAAGCTAGAGGTTATAGCAGCTGAAACGGCCTATGAGGGCTTAAAGCACTATCGCTATTTACGGCAAGCGGAAGGCTCTAATACAATCGAAAATGTAGAATATAATTGGGCTTTTGATGGGCAGGGGATATGTGTAAGCTTTCAAAATGCACGAGAATTACGTAAAAAATGCATCCAGCTGACAGGTGAAGTCGATGAATGAGCGGGGCTATACATTATTAGAAGCGTTGTTCCAATTAGTTGTTTTTGTGCTTATTGCTCATCTTGTTGTTTTCATAATGCTTTGGTTCGCAGAAATGAAAACAACGGTACTTTCTGATGAACAATCGAAGTGGGAGCTATTTGCTTATGATTTGAATATGTATTTAGAGGATATTTCATCATTTACGATTCGAAAAGATCGAAAGAGAATAACTTTTCAAACGGCAGATACCATTCATAATATTGATTGTTATAGCAATCTAATTCGTGATCAAGTAAAGGGTGGTCATGTGCCAATGTTAATTGGTATAAATAAATGCCAGTTCAAATATGAAAAAAATATGTTAACGGTATCTGTTGAATTTCCAAGCGGTATCCAAAAGGAGCGGACCTTCTATGTACCAATTATTGAAAAATGACAGAGGGGCTATTTTTTTAATCGCAATTGCATTATTATTTTTTGTAACTACTTTTGTTCTTACGTATTATACGTCTTATGAAATTCAGTTTCGAACATATGAAGGGCTAGAAAAGATGAATGTTCGAGCTACGATAAATTTATTGGGACAAATTTTGTCAGACAGTGTAGAATCGTAGTTATAAGAAGGTGATTCGAATGCGAAAAATATATTTAGTTGGCTTTATGGGCTGCGGGAAAAGTGCGTTAGGAAGACGTTTAAGCTATTTTCTAAAGATGCCATATTATGATATGGATCGTGAAATAGTTAGACAGCAGGGTATGACAATCCCACAAATATTTGAAGAATACGGAGAAGCACGGTTTCGAGAAATAGAAACAGAATTTTTGGAAAATTTTAGAGATGAAGCTTGTATTATTTCAACAGGTGGTGGGGTTGCAGTCAATGCTGAAAATCGAAAAATAATGAGACGCAGCGGACTCGTGTTTTTTTTAGATGCGACATTCGAAGATATTTACAAACGAATACAGCATGATCCAAATAGACCAATCGTACAGAGTTCAACAAAAGAGGAGCTAGAGAATCTGTATCATTACAGAAGAAAGTTCTATCGTGAGGCAGGACATATACAGGTGTTAACAGAGAGTAGGACAATCCGTCAAATTCTTGAGTATTTAGTATTCCAAGTTAAAAGGTTGAAAGGCGAACGATAATATTTTAAATTAAATTTAATGTTCGTGTTTTATTATAATTTAAAAAATGTTTGCCTTTTCAATGCAATTAATGTTAGGATATAGACAAATAAGTAACTAAAAGTTCATTGAATACTAAATAGTACCAAGATTAATCTTGGGCGGATGATTGTGCGGGGAGAGAACGTTGTAGACGTCACCGAAGGAGCAAGTAGCAAAGGTTATGAATCTCTCAGGTAAAAGGACTCGTACAAGACGCAACTCTGGAGAGAGCTGTATTACAACAGCCACCGAAGGAGAAAGCCGGCTGATTGGCATTGTAACAATGCGAGCCAGTCTGGTGTAACTTTCAGGTGCAAGGACAGAGAATCCCGAAAAGGGGTTCGTCTGTCTTTTTTTATGTCAAAATGTTTTGTTTAAGCGTTCAAAATGAATTGGCAGAACATTCATTGTACTAATACAAAAACAGACGAACTACTACCAGTAAAAATGTAACTAACAATAAGGGGGCAAAAAGAATGACGAACGAATTACAACGTACACCTCTATTTGACGCATACGCAAAGTATGGTGGTAAAACAATTGACTTCGGTGGATGGGAATTACCAGTACAATTTTCTTCTATTAAGGAAGAGCATGATGCAGTACGTAATCGTGCAGGTTTATTTGATGTATCACATATGGGTGAAATTTTAGTAACTGGTCCTGATTCTCTAAATTTTTTACAAAATCTTTTGACAAATGATATTTCGAAGATTGCTGTAGGCCAAGCGCAATACAATGCAATGTGCTATGAAGATGGTGGTGTTGTCGATGACTTATTAACATATAAATTAGCCGATCAGCATTATTTATTATGCGTCAATGCTGCAAATATCGAAAAAGATTATGATTGGATGATGGAAAATCAACATCAATTTGATGTCACAATCGACAATCAATCTTCTGCTTATGCACAAATTGCCCTTCAAGGTCCATTAGCAGAAGAGGTACTTCAATCATTAACAGCTACTGATGTAAGTGCCATTAAATACTTCCGTTTCCAAGCAGATGTTGAAGTTGCTGGTCATAAAGCATTAGTCTCTCGTAGTGGTTACACAGGAGAAGATGGTTTTGAATTATACGGCTCTCCAGAAGATATTAAAGCGTTATGGGATAAAATCTTAGAAGCTGGAAAAGACAAAGGCGTTGTGCCAGCAGGTTTAGGATGCCGTGATACACTTCGTTTTGAAGCGGGTCTTCCATTATATGGGCAAGAGCTATCAGCGACAATTTCACCTCTTGAGGCGGGTATTGGCTTTGCTGTGAAATTAAATAAAGAAGACTTTCTTGGTCATGATGCATTAGTGACACAAAAAGAGAATGGACTGTCACGTAAAATTGTGGGCATTGAAATGATCGATAAAGGAATTCCTCGACATGGCTATAAAGTATTTAAGGACGGTAAGGAAATCGGTGAAGTGACAACAGGTACTCAACTTCCTTCTTCTAAACGTAATGTTGGTAACGCATTAATTGACAGCCAATTCGCAACTATCGGAACTGAATTAGAAATCGAAATTCGTGGTAAGCACTTAAAGGTAGTGACAGTAGAAACACCGTTTTACAAGCGTTCAAAATAATATTTGAAAAGAGGGAGCTACATTTATGAAACATCGTTATTTACCTATGACGGAGCAAGATAAACAAGAAATGTTAGACGTAATTGGTGTATCTTCAGTTGATGAGTTATTTGAGGATATTCCAGAAAAAGTACGTTTTAAAGGCCTATATGATATTAAAGATGCAAAATCAGAGTCAGCTTTATTAAAAGAATTATCGGCACTTGCTGCGAAAAATAAGGATACAAATGCTAACGTATCGTTTTTAGGTGCAGGCGTATACAATCACTATAAGCCAATTATCGTGGACCATGTTATTTCTCGTTCAGAGTTCTACACAGCGTATACTCCGTATCAACCAGAAATTTCGCAAGGGGAATTACAAGCAATTTTTGAATTCCAAACGATGATTGCTGAGCTTACAGGTATGGATCTAGCAAACTCTTCTATGTATGATGGGGGAACAGCACTAGCTGAGGCAGGCATGCTTGCAGCTGGACATACACGCCGTAAGAAAATTTTAGTATCTGAAACGGTTCACCCTGAGTATCGAGATGTCGTTGCTACATATGCATACGGCCAAACTATTGAAATTGTTACAGTTCCTCATAAAGATGGTGTGACAGATGTAGAAGCTTTAAAAGAACTAATCGATGATAATACAGCAGCTGTGATTACACAATATCCAAACTTCTTCGGTCAAATAGAGGACCTGCAAGTAATTGGCGATATTACACATGAGGCAAAAAGTTTATTTGTCGTATCTTCAAACCCGCTTGCACTAGGTATTTTAACACCTCCTGGTAAGCTAGGTGCTGATATTTGTGTAGGAGATGCACAGGTCTTTGGTATTGCTGAAGCATTCGGTGGTCCACACTGTGGTTACTTTGCCGTAACAACTAAGCTTATGCGTAAAGTTCCAGGCCGTCTTATTGGTGAAACAGTGGACGGAGAAGGTCGTCGTGGTTATGTATTAACATTACAAGCACGTGAACAGCATATCCGTCGTGATAAAGCAACTTCTAATATTTGTTCTAACCAAGCGCTTCTTGCACTTGCAGCATCTGTAGCAATGACTGCTCTAGGTAAACAAGGTGTTCGTGAAATGGCTACCCAAAATATTGCGAAAACACGCTATGCTAAAAATGCTTTTGAAGCGGCAGGCTTTACAGTTGCATTCCAAGGTGCACACTTTAACGAAATCGTTGTGAAAACAAATAAATGTGTGAAAGAAATCAATAAAGGCTTAATTGAAAAAGGTATCATCGGTGGATATCCTTTAGGTCAAACATATGACTCTCTTAAAAATCACGTTCTAATCGCAGTAACAGAATTACGCACGAAGGAAGAAATTGATGCACTTGTTGCAGAAATGGGGGCTCTTAATGCATAACGAAAATCAATCACTCATTTTTGAAATTTCCAAAGAAGGTCGCGTAGGCTATAGCTTAGAAGCACTTGATGTACCAGAGGTTGATCTAGCAGATTTACTTCCTGCGAACTTAGTACGTGCGGAAGCGGCAGAATTACCAGAGGTTTCTGAGCTTGATATTATGCGTCACTATACAGCACTTTCTCGTCGAAACCACGGTGTAGACTCTGGTTTCTACCCACTTGGCTCTTGTACGATGAAATATAATCCGAAAATTAACGAGGCTGTTGCACGACTTTCAGGCTTTGCTAATGTTCACCCATTACAGGATGAATCAACGACTCAAGGCGCAATGGAGCTTCTTTACGAACTACAAACGTCATTAGTTGAAATTACAGGTATGGATGAAGTGACATTACAACCTGCAGCAGGTGCGCATGGCGAATGGACTGCATTAATGATGATCCGTGCATTCCATGAAGCGAATGGTGAAGGTCACCGTAATAAAGTGATTGTTCCTGACTCTGCTCACGGTACAAACCCAGCATCGGCAACAGTTGCAGGCTTTGAAACTATCACTGTAAAATCAGATGAAAATGGTTTAGTAGATATTGAAGATTTACGTAAAGTAGTTGGTTCTGACACAGCGGCATTAATGCTGACAAATCCAAATACACTTGGTCTATTTGAAGAAAACATTATCGAAATGGCAGAGCTAATTCACTCTGTTGGCGGTAAAGTATACTATGATGGAGCAAACTTAAACGCAGTTATGAGTAAAGCTCGTCCTGGTGATATGGGCTTTGACTGCGTACACTTAAATCTACACAAAACATTTACTGGTCCTCACGGTGGCGGTGGCCCAGGTTCAGGTCCAGTTGGTGTAAAAGCGGATTTAATTCCATTCCTTCCAAAACCAGTTTTAGTAAGAACAGAAGAAGGAACATACCACTTCGATTACGAACGTCCACAATCAATCGGACGTGTTAAACCTTATTATGGTAACTTTGGTATCAACGTACGTGCATATACGTATATCCGTACAATGGGTCCAGATGGCTTAAAAGCTGTAACAGAATACGCAGTACTAAACGCGAACTATATGATGCGTCGCCTAGAGCCATTCTATGATCTACCATATAACCGTCATTGTAAGCATGAATTTGTATTATCAGGTCGTCGTCAAAAGAAACTTGGCGTTCGTACTTTAGATATTGCAAAACGTCTGTTGGACTTTGGCTACCATCCACCAACAACTTACTTCCCATTAAATGTGGAAGAGGCGTTAATGATTGAGCCAACAGAAACAGAATCTAAAGAAACGTTAGATGCATTCTGTGATGTGATGATTCAAATTGCAAAAGAAGCAGAAGAAAATCCATCAATCGTTCAAGAAGCACCACATACAACAGTCGTGTCTCGCCTAGACGAAACACGCGCTGCTCGTACACCAGTGCTACGCTATCAAAAAGCATAATTAATAGAATTAAGACGTCCGATAAGTATTTTAGTACTTATTGGACGTCTTTTTTTTATTTTTAAAAGGGAGAGAGGCTGATAGCAAAAGTAAGGCGACGGAAAGAAGGCAGAGCGACGGAAAGAAAGAGCAGAGTGACGGAAAGAAAAGGCGGAGAGACGGAAAGAAAGGGCAAAGCGACGGAAAGAAAGCAGAGCGACGGAAAGAAAGAGCAGAGCGACGGAAAGAAAGAGCAAAGCGACGGAAAGAAAGGGCAGAGTGACGGATAGAAAGCAGAGCGACGGAAAGAAAGAGCAGAGTGACGGAAAGAAAAGGCGGAGAGACGGAAAGAAAGGGCAAAGCGACGGATAGAAAGCAAAGCGACGGAAAGAAAGAGCAGAGCGACGGAAAGAAAAGGCGGAGTGACGGAAAGTAAGAGCAGAGCGACGGAAAGAAAAGGCGGAGTGACGGAAAGAAAGGGCAAAGCGACGGAAAGAAAAGGCGGAGCGACGGAAAGAAAGAGCAGAGCGACGGAAAGAAAGAGCAGAGCGACGGAAAGAAAGAGCAGAGCGACGGAAAGAAGGCAGAGCGACGGAAAGAAAGAGCAGAGCGACGGAAAGAAAATGCGGAGTGACGGAAAGAAAGAGCAAAGCGACGGATAGAAAGCAAAGCGACGGAAAGAAAGGGCAGAGTGACGGATAGAAAGCAGAGCGACGGAAAGAAAGAGCAGAGCGACGGAAAGAAAGAGCAAAGCGACGGAAAGAAAAGGCAGAGCGACGGAAAGAAAGAGCAGAGTGACGGAAAGAAAGAGCAGAGCGACGAATAGAACGTTCATAAATAAAGAGTAGGAGTCACCGGATTACTTCAGGAGGTTTCGCATTGTGTCAATCCCAGTATCTAATGTAGAACCGAACTGTTAAAAGATCACTATTTAATATAAAAGTATATATTGATATAATTACATTAATTTGTATTTTAATTAAAATAATTACATATATTTTTACTTATTTTGTCACGAATTGTACATGATTTACGACGAAATATCATGAAAGGGATGGTAGATTGAAGATGCAAACGATCCAAGTTGAGTTGAGTTTACCGACAAACAGTGTTTTAAATGATACATATAAAATTCAAAAAGTTATGGCTACTAGTAAATTATCCATCGTCTATATTGCCGAAAATAACAATGGTGGGGACAAGGTAATTATTAAAGAGTTTTTTCCACACGATATCGCTTTACGGGATTTAGATAATAAGACTGTAGTTAACCGTTTACCTTCAACGAAGCAGAAATTTAAAGAATTAAAAGAGATTTTTCAGAATGAAGCGCTCATTATGCAGCAAATCGATCATCGCAATATCGTCAAATATATCGAATATTTTGAGGAGAATGAATCGATTTATATAGTAATGGATTATTATGAAGGGATGTTATTAGATCAGTATTTAAATAAGTTTCAAATTCATGAAAGAGATCATTTATATGCGGATATATTTCTCCCTTTAATGAAAGCTTTGTGCTATTTACATAAAAAAGGCATACTCCATCGTGACATTAAACCAAGTAATATTATGATAGATTCAGAGGGTAATCCATATTTACTAGATTTTGGTTCAGCGATTTTTTATAAAACTGCTGAAAATTATCAAATTTTTACAAGTTCGGGCTATTCTCCTCTTGAACAATATTCCTATAAATCAGAGCAGGGTGTTTATACAGATATCTATAGTTTAGCTGCAACATTTTATTTTTCACTAACAAATGTAATTCCAATGGATATATCCCAGCGACTAATCGAGGATAGGATTGAGAATGTCAGATATTATAATAAAAAAGTGAGTATTCTGTTGTCACAAACCATTATGTGGGGGTTATCTGTGCATGCGAAAAGAAGATGCCCTTCACTTAAATATATGGAGTTGATAATTTCTTTGGAACATAATATCAACAGGATAAGGACCTATTTAAAGGTAAATAATTCTAAATGACCAATTATTTCACAAATTTGATGCTATATTATCATTTTACAAAAATAAATAAGTACTTACCGAACAGCTTATGGACTAGAATTAACAACGCCATAAGCTGTTTTTATAATAAAAAATAAAGATTTAAGAATATTTTTTGTATAAAATATCATAAAATTAACTTCATCTAATTTTTACTAAACATGAAACAATATTCTTGTTTTACAGAATATTCTATTGCAAATATTGACAGTAAAATTAGATATTGTATATAGTTACTTTGTGATACATATTATCATCGGTGATGTGGTGTTAAATAGTAGTGAATCATGTATGTTTATTAATCTGCTGAATAATAACTGAAGATTCACTTTTTAAATTTAATTAACCAACTCACTAATGATTATGCTTACTCGAAATTCGTTATAAAAGGAGGGATGGCTGTATAATCATACGGCCGACTGAATGGAGATTATTAGTCAAACAAACAGAACCATGCTCTTTGAGGAAATTAATCCGGAAAAAATGGATTTAATCACGCTTGTTGGAGATGTCAAAGGGATTGACAGTCTTAGTGATGAAAAGATTAAAGAAATCAATCAATATCTACTTGTCAAAAGCTTCGACGAATTTTTAGATAAGTTTTCTCCAACGGTTTACTCATTCTACAATGCTGCTAACCAAAAGGTAATGTATACACTTAAAAAACCTGAGGGAATTCAAGACGACTGTATTTCTGAAATAGCCATTGATCAAAATAATGATTTTTTAAAGATGCTATTCACCCTCATTGATACGAAAAGAAGTCAGGGCATTGCGAATGTAGATTTTAAATTTGAAAATCTGCTCGATATGATATCTCCTAAAAAGGTTATGGACGACATTCGACAAGTCCGAAAAGAAATCCATTACCTATATGGTGAATATGACAAATTAGATGACGGCGATCCAAAAAAATTGGATACAGGGGACAAGCTAAACCTGATGTTTGAAGTAGCAAGTAGAAATTACAACAATGTCATGGCGATGCTTCCATTAGCGATCGAAGATATTAAAACAAGATTATTGTTGGGCGTTAATCAGGATGAAGATGAGTCCGAAAAATTACAAATTGGCACACTTTCTATTGGTGACAATGGTGAATTAAAAATCATCGAGGCACCACAAAATAATAGCTCTGAACTGATGGTTATTGAAGAAAATAGTAACTATGGTTTAAGCACAGTTTTTGAAGAGGACTACGAGGCGATTACAGAATCACCATCCTCTTATGTCAAAGATTTAGTCGTAAGAACGTTCTCTCCATTGCCAGCTGTGAAGGCTGAATTTGATGTAGAAACTGAGGTACAAAACTACAATACCTACTTAGAATTCTATAAGAATGCTAAGGATGAATTTGTAAAAACAGTGAAGCCATTAGTGGAAAAACTATTAGGCGTAAAAATGTACTTTGATCAGTATGCGACTAAAAACAAAGGTATGCAGCCATCGTTACTTGTAACAAACACGAAGTTAGATATGCTCGTTAAAAGTAATAACGTACCACGATTACGTACGTATTTAAACACTGTTAACTCCAAAAATGACTTTACAGATACAGTTTGGTACGGGATTGTCCCTGCCCTAGAACTAGAGGCATCTGGAAAAATGAAAGTTAGCAGATCTAGATTTAAAGGGAACGATAAAGTTGCTAAGCAAGAAGGAAATACAATGGAATCGTTATCTATTCTTCTAGATACAGTGAAAGATTATAAGATTCAAATCTTCTTCAACTTCATGGCAGAAGAAGAAACAACATTCAATGGCATTGCAACAGCAGGTATTGATCGACTGATCGATAAATGCTCAGTGCTTGTTCGAAAAGACTATAGTGAGTTCGCAATACCATGTCTACCGAACTTCACCATTATTCCAAAAGATAAATCAGGTGTAATCATTGATACAAGAATGCAAACAACAGAAAATGGTGCGCGACTGTCTAAAGAAAAAGAGGATATCTTAAAGCTTTGGATAGAGGGCGTCTATGTTGGTGCAAGTTATGTAGCTGCAGGTATCGTCTCAGCTTATCAATGTCCAGAATATTTGAAAGAATCATTCAGAAGTGTTCAGAGAAATTACCCTGGTGTGCGATTCGATATTGAAGCCGGAGATAACTCACTTAGAGCCGTTACAACAATGGCAAAAGAAATCTCAGGGTTTACTAATAATATTAAAGATGCTATTAACAGCAGAAGCTTTGGCTTTGTATTCTCTTCAGAAAATGCTCAGCTTCAAGATAAGGATATTAAACGTATTACCGTGTATAAAGCAAGAAGCTTAGCGATGGAAGAAGATGGGTTTGATTCAATCTACAAAACACAAGTTAGTACGTATATTGAGAGAATTCTACGATTCCAATCAGGTGACTTTAAGCACGAAAATATCGTTCGATTCTTTAGTAATAATCCAAGTAGTCAAAAAAGCAAGTGGCTTAATGATAAAGGCTTTGTAAACTCCATTATTCATGATGGAGACGATATCGGCTTCTTTATCGATGAAAAAACAAGCCTATGCCAAATTGACCTAGTGTTCAACGGTAATGTGAAGAACCTAGAAGTTATGATTACAAAGGCATCAAGCGCTGTTAAGGCCTAACAAGTTTAAACATACAATGATCAACTTTTTAAGTAGGATGTTTAAGATTTATTCATAAATCTTTTAACATAAATATGAATCTACCATAAATTGCAAGATGAAATGAATACATATTTCTCAATGCTTTATGCATTTGCATTAGGCTTGAGAAATTGAAAACATTATAAATTTCATCTACAGCAGTTTAACGAGTCGATTCTACAAATTTTAGGAGGTAATAAGAATGGGTTTTGTATTAAAAGTAGAAGGATCAGAAGCAATTGAACTAGGGTTAGATAGCATTATATCTGTTGAGTATGATACAGATACTCCAAATGACTCTAACGCACGTTCTACAGATGTAGGAGCAACATTAAAAATTAGAGGTAAAATCCTTACTGCAACTGATGGTGACAATTCTGATGATACGATGAAATTAGGATTATGGTCATTAGTACCAGCTGAAAAGGCTGACTGCTACCGTAAAGTAACATTAGAAGTTATTTCTGCTGATCAAGTAGTAAGAAAAATTCATTTCCCAAATGCCTTTGTTGTTGACTACACAGAAAAATTTGGTGACACAGAAGGTATCGGTGAATTCTACTTATACGTTAAGCAAAAGAAAGACAAAACAGACTTGGCGAAAATCGAAGGCGGCTACGCTGTCTAAGATTGCTGCTTGATAGACATTCCACATTATCTAAGGGGCTTTTATAGCTCCTTAGATAATTTTGAATAATCCTAATACTGGGGATGAAAAACATGAAAACACATTATGAAACTTTAGGTGTTAGTAGAGACGCCACATACGATCAAATAAAACTCGCTTATCGAAAGCTATCAAAAAAACATCATCCAGATGTGAGCGGTGGAAACAAAGAATCTGAAAAGATTTTTTTAGAAGTGACAGAGGCATACAAAGTACTGAAGGATCAGGCTTCAAGAGAGGCATACGACGCGCGACTAGATGGAGTGGGTCAAAGTTGGAGTAGAGGACAGACAAATGAAAAACAATCTTCACGCCAACAGTCTACTGAAAAAAAGCCAGATTTTAATATGGACAATATTGAAAAGAACTTTGAGCATTTTTTTGGCTTTAATCCTAAAACAAAGGAAACGTCATCAACCCTTAACAAGAATACAAAGAAGAATCCGATAGATACAACGGATTTATTTGAACGATTTTTTAACAAGTAATATAAAGCCATAGCAAGTATGAAGGAGTGTGATATCATGTATGACCAAAATTCAATGGATGTATACAGTGAAAACACAAATAAACAAATGATTATAAAAATTATCGATATCATTATTGTTACAATTGCCTTCTTTTTTATTCTATATGTATTTGTCATGAATCAGGATGCTCTGTTGAAAACGATTATTGGAACAGTAATGGTCATACTCGCTATTATTTTTGGCTCTATTAAATATGAAAAAAGAGTAACAAAAAACGATGTGACCATAGCGGACATTCAAAAGCTAGTTCTCCTTAATGATCGGGGAGTGGAAATCGAGGAATGGGCGATAGATGACCAATCTTCATTATTAATTGGAAAAAGTTCAACTGACAATAAGGCAGACATCGACTTAAGTGGTACAGAATATGAATCACTCATCAATTATGAGCATGCCGTATTAAATTGTGTATCTGGAGTATGGTACATAGAGGACATTGATTCTGTCAATGGTGTTGGTATTAAAAAAGCTCATAAGCGCGTTAAAAATAGGTTAAAGCACGAGAGTCCTTACCCAATAGGTAATGGAGATACGATATACATAGCAAATACACGAATTTTAGTGAAATAGAGAAAAATAAAATTCGTAACATAGACGGGGGATAGCGAAAATGAGTTTGATTAGATGTACAAATGGTCACATGTTTAGTTCAAGAAGACATAGAAATGTTTGTCCGTATTGCAATGTAATGGTGGAACAGGAGCAAAGATCAAGCGGTCAGCAAACAACAGTAGATGTTGATGATAAGACAATGCCATATCTCGGAGAAATGGATGGAATCGATCCGGTAACGGGATGGTTAGTTTGTATAGAAGGACCTCAGATGGGGCGAGACTATCGAATTTTATCGGAAAAGAACTTTATAGGTAGAGCTGAAGATATGCATATTCGTATTGTTGGAGATAATTCAATTTCTAAGCGTAACCATGCTGTCATCGTTTATGATCCTAAAAAAAGGAATTTCTATTTACTTCCTGGAGATGCATCGGGATTAGCCTATCTTAACAATGAAGCAATTTATACACCAACAGAGTTAGCGGCATATGATGTAATCCAATTAGGTGGAAGTATGTTTCTTTTCATTCCTTTATGTGGCGTTCACTTTGAATGGGAAAACAACCAGAGCGAGGAATGATGATAAATGGGACTGGAACTACTGCCGTACATAATTGCGCTAGTATTTATTATTGTACTCATTACATTGCTAATGATTAGAAGCATGCTAACGCAAAAAAATGAAACAAGCAGGATTGAAATTGGGAATGGTCAAACAATTGGTAGACGTGATGAGCAGGATGACTATTTCTCTACATCTGAAACGAATTATGGAACAATTGCAGTTCTAGCAGATGGCATCAGTGGATTAGCAAACGGTAGGATGGCAAGTACGGTTGCTGTCACGACATTTATACAAGAATTCAAAAAGCTAAGTGGCCTAAGTAATCTGGAGAAATTTTTTAAGGAAACGGCTTTAGCGAGTAACCATATGATTCTCGAAAATTTAAATGGCTCTAATGGTGGTACTACATTAGTGGCGGTCGTTATTGATGACAATGGATTCCTTCATTGGGGAGCCGTTGGAGATAGTGTCATAACAATTTTTCGAAACGGAGAATTTATCGCGATTAATCAAAAGCATATTTTTGAATCCGTGTTAACAGAGCGTTATATAGCTGGTGAAATATCGCAGCTTGAAGTGCAGGAAAACCCTTTAAAAAAGAGACTTATAAATTATTTAGGATATGAAGGTTTTAAAAATCTAGATATAGGAAAAAGCCCGATTCAGCTTCATAGAGGGGACAAGGTATGTCTATTTAGTGATGGCGTCTACGATACCATAACAGAGGTTGAAATGGAAAAAATTCTCTCTCAGCATGCGCCAACCTATGATATTGCGCAAAATATCATTAAAGCAGTTGAACAAAAACGCTTGAAAAATCAAGATAATGCAACAATCATTATCCTAGAAAAAACATAATCATCTTTTTATCGGTCAGAGCTCTTACTACTAATATTGAGGAGGGGAATCATGAGAAAGGAAAATAGCAACTTTAAAACTAGCTTTTTATCCGAAGCGGGCTCGTTTTTGCAAAATAAAGATTACTTTGCCTATACGGAGCTGGACGATGTAGCCTGCTGGGTAGCTGTGAAGGGGTTAGATTCAGATCAGGAAATAAGTAGTGCAGAGCTTGCTGTGAAGGCGATTTTAGAGAAATTTATGGAAAAGCCATCCATGTCCAGAAGAAGCATAAAAAAATATATAAGATATGCGCAGAACATCCTTCAGAATCAGAGCCTACGAGTAAGATTAAAAGCTAGTATCGTTATAGTCGTATCAGATTACTCAAAAATGATTGTTGCAGTAGCAGGAAACTCGAGACTGTATCATTTCCGGAATGGTACTTTATCGTTTAAAAGCACCGATCAAAGCTTGGCACAGGAGCTAGTGAGTAATAGGGAACGTTCGCTAGATATTAGTCAGCATGAAGAAAGGACCAATCTGCTAAATTATCTTGGCAAACCAAATGATTTTCAGCCTTTTGTCTCTAAGAAAATGAAGTTAATGGATGGCGATGTATTAGTGCTTTGTACAGCCGGCTTTTGGGAAGATGTCGGTGAAATTGAGATGGCAGACGCGCTGGAAGATGTAAAAGAGCCAGAGCAATATACTGATTTATTGGAAGAGGTACTTTTAAGCAGGCAAAGAAAGGTTGTTAATAATTACACAATCGCTGCTATATTTGTTAACAAGGTTTACCAGGAAACAAACAAGAAAAAAATGAAATACATCAAAATGATTGCAGCTGCATTAATCGTCACTTTAATCGTAGGTGGAGGCGCAATTTATTATCAAGCAAAGCAAGGGAAAAAGATGGCTGAATTAACCGTAGAAATGAAAGACCATGAAAAGAGCGGAAACCTTTATTTTCAAGATGGAAATTATGAAAAGGCGCTTCTTGAATATAGCCAGGGTAGAAATGCAGCAAAGAAATTGCACGATCCAATACATAGGAATTTGCTAGCTAAAAAGTTAAGAATTACTGAGTTGATCATTAACGGGGATAAATCAGCAGAAGCAGGAAAATTTGATGATGCGCTTAAGCAATATGAAAAGGCTAAAAAGGAAGGCAAGCTCATTGATGATTTTGGAAAAGAAGCAACTGAACAAAAGATCGCTAATATGGATACCATTGTACAAATTGCTGAAGCAGTAAAAGATGGAGATTTTCGATTTGAGGCTGAGGATTACAATGGAGCTCTTGAAAGCTATCAAAAGGCAAGAAAAAAAGCGCTTCCGATTGCCTATGCTGGCGAACCTCAAATAAAGACGAAAATAGAAGAGACCGAGGCTAAAATAGCCGAATTGAAAAAGACCCAGAAGGAATTAAAGGCTGAAGGCTTAGAAAAAAGCGGGGATCAAAGCTATGCACGCCAAGAGTACGGAAAAGCAATTGAATATTATACACTTGCACAGGAAATTTATCAGGAGACAGAGCTACTATCAAAGGTTTTAGGTTTAGAGCGAAAGGTTATGAACGCCAATGATAAATTAAATCCTGTTCCTCAAGGACCAGCTGCTGGTAAAGCAGTACCTGAGGAAGAAATTCCACCTATGGATGAAGGGACAGCTGCCAATCAGCCATCTGATTCTGAGTTGATGAAAGAGGGAAAATAAATTGATTAAAGAGCTCATGTTTGAACGGTTACGTAAAATAGAGGATCTAGAACAACGTCAGCTTCTAAAGGATATTGTCAGTGGCGTTTTTGTAAATTTAATCGACTATCAGGATGAAATGAACAAAAGACTTGAGGAGCGCATATTCAACGAAATAGATGATGTAGAGGACAGGTTTGACATTTATGTGACGCTTAGTTCTAAGGAAGATATTGATCCCATTCATGAATGCTTATTCCCGATGCGGCCAGCTGATTTAGAAAGTAAACCTATCAAAATAAAAAAACTGCTTGAATCGTATAAAAAAAATGAACCGTCCGTACTGTTCACATTATTTTTAGAGTGTGATTCCATGCAAATTCGACAGTTACTTGCTGAGCAGCGACGCTTCAGTGGAAAGTTAGTAACGACAGAAGGACAAGTAGAGATTAAGGTCAGTCTTACAAGAAACACCAACTATTTGCAGGAAATCGACAGGCTATATCCAATCTTCCAAATAAATGGATTACCATGGAGGACAATCAATCATCCATTCGCTCATAAATTTTTTGATGTGAATTTGGTGGATTGTCCTTCTTTAAACGAGGATGCTGAAATCACTGAAATAATCATTGATTTAGAGGAGTATGAGCCGAAAAAACGACTGAATATGGTGCCGCTTTGGAACATTGAACGGCATACGCTGAAAAATATTGGATTTCCCGTCCCGGCTGTTGATAAGGTGAATTTTGAGCATGTCCTTTCCATACGAAAAATCGGAAACCAGCATGGCTATCTTGTCGAAGCTGATGAGCAAAATGTTCGCTACGTTAAACGTTCAGACAATGAATTGACAGTTGTTTCGCCGCAAGATAAATCAGGGGTTTGGGAGCTCATAAAAATTGTGAAAATGGAAGATGAGAAGGTCGGGAAATTAAATTACGAGCTTGTATCGAATCGACGACTAGAGCATTTTATGCACAAATTTGCTAATACGTATGCGGCTAGTGTTAAAACAAAGGGCGAAATTACTCGTATGATTAATTCCTTCGAGGTAGCCACTAGACTTGAGCTTGTTGAAGTTGACATCTTGGACTCGTTTTCAGGAACAAGCTTTAGTCACTCTGTGAACCCTTTCTTAACGGAAATGATAGGAGAAAGTGATCATAAAAAAACAATGCTACTAAAGTTTAAGGCGAAAGAGGAAAGAAACTTTATTTCAAATGATATTTTAAGCTTCCTCGTATCGGAAGTGCAACGACATTTTTTTGAATATAAATGTGAAGGTGTTTGGCTATGAACTATATTTGGGATTTGCTTATTAAAGCTGAAGATGAAGGTCTTTCTAAAAAGGATATTTATTTTAACCTTGCCAAAACCTATTCGCCCTATATGGAACTTAGTCCACAACTATTAAACGCGCAGTATGTTGAACAGCATGTTGAAGTAAATCCTTATTATCGCTATTTTGAGATTTTTAACAATCTTTTCCATCCTGACAATACTACAAATATAGAGTTTAGGGACTATCTTTTTGACATCGCCTTGCATTTCTTAGCTGAAATCGATCGTATGCAAGGCATGAATAAAAGAGAGTTCTTTATTCGCTTTATTCTTAAAGAAATCGAAGCAAATGTCTTTGGCCATTTGGTACGTGACAATATTCATGCTTTTACGAAAAAGGAGCAAGAAATAGTTGTCCTGAATATGCTAAGGCTTTATCAGACAGGGGAAGAAATCTACTTATTAAAGGATACGCTGAAAAGGCTCTTTAAGCATTGCATAATTTATGTGAAATCGGAGGAGCGGGATGAGCTGCTTTTATACATACCTCAGAAGCAGACAGAACAAAATCAGCGAAAGGTACAGCTTGTACAAGAAATTTTTCTGCCAATTGGCTTTCATATAGAGGTTTATTGGCAATATCACTTCGGTATTATGGATGCAGAGGAAACAATGAAGCTAGATCGAATAGTTCTTTACTGAACAGGGCAGAGGAGGGATTTTTGAATGACGACTAAATATTCATATAAGCTATATGCCAATAAGCGTTATACAGAAAAGAAATATATGACCTATACACGGGTAGAATTAATGGAAATGACAACCTTCCAGCTTAGAAATATTTGTTATAAGGAAAAACTTGTGACAGGGCTTATTAATACACTGACAAGAGACGAGTTAATCGACAAGATTTTAAGATATCGTGGTGCTGAAGAAAATCCTCTTATTAAAGAAAGCAAGGATGGGGGCTTTGATAGAGTTGAAGCAGCCATGCAAAAATATTTAAAAACACCTATGTCTGACAATGGTGATATTAAAATTCCTGCCAAAATGAGCTTATATAGTGGGATGAAGATGGATAAACCCGATCAGTATTTCGTAGAAACAGGCGGTTTTCTTGTTGAATCCAATGTACTGCTAGTAAATGAGCAATTGGAGCTGTGCGGTATTTTGAATGTCCTAAAAGACGACCAAGTCCCAAATCAGTACTTCTTTGCTGCTGATGAAGCGATTGGGATCCGGAAAACAAAAAATAAAAACTATTGCTTTATTTTTTTAAGAAAGCAAGATTCTGAGTATATCTATAAGACTTACTATCAGGAGACCCCACTTCCGCCTACAAATCTTCACTACTATAAGGTGCCAATACCAGATTTAGAGATTAAACAGCTAGAAACAACCAATGCCATTCTTGCTATTGATTTTGGAACAACAAATACAACAGCTGGTGTCTATTTAGAGAGTGATTATGTCGCTTCCCCTTGCAGTCATGATTTATTAAATGAAAGAATTCAGCTAAATAGCATCAATTTTGTCCAATTTCCAGACCCGCTCCATCAAAATGAATGGATCGAAGTAGTGCCGACCGTCATGACAGTAGCAGATTGCTCGGATTCAGAACAAGTAAGCTATCACTTCGGCTATGAAGCGTTAAAAATGATGAAAAAAAATAGCTATACATCATTGGCGACGAAATTCCAAGGCATTAAACGTTGGGTTAGTAATTATGCCAAATTGGAAGAGGTTATGGATGCCAACGGAAATACGGCGCTGGTGCCACGAAGCCAAATTTTAAGAGAGTTTTTGCTTTATATTATTCGAATGGCGGAGCATCAATTTAAATGTCGCTTCAAGCATTTGCATATTTCCAGTCCCGTTAAGCTGAAAACGCAATTTTTAGATATGTTTCATGCGATTTTACCTGAATACCAAATCGAAACGAAGCATGCCCTCGATGAAGGCATGGCGGTTCTTTATAATACGATCGCCAATCAAATAGAGAATAATAGCTTTCTGGATGGCAAGCTATATAAAGCACTCGTGATCGATTGTGGAGGTGGAACTACAGACCTTTCCTCCTGTAAGTTTCGAATAGAGGATGGGCGTATTTCATACAAAATTGATATTCATACAACCTATGAAAATGGCGATACGAATTTTGGTGGCAACAATATTACATATCGTATTTTTCAATTTATGAAAATTGTCTTTGCGAATTACTATAGTCGAGGGAAAAATGCTTATGATATCGACGCATTAATTGATATTCCTGGTAAGGATATTTATCGATATGTAGACGATTACGGCACAGAAGCAGTGTACGAGCAATTCGAAAAAGCCTTTTTAGATGCCGAGTACATCATCCCTACGCGCTTTAAGGAGTATGAAAATCGAACGCGTGATGAATACCTACGTGTCCGCAATAATTATTATTTCTTATGGGAAATGGCAGAGGAAATGAAGAAGGAATTTTTCCGAAAAACGGGCATTTTAAGAAGTCGTTTTTATTCGGATAGTGATATGCAGCAGGATAGTGATTTAAATGTCACAGCTGTAGACCGCTGGTGCCTTTCCATGCTAGAGAACAATCAATTTAAGGAAGTTTATGATTATCCAAATGTCTTCTTCAACATTAAGGAAATCAATCATCTTATTAAGGCTGATATTTATGATATTGTGCGAGAGTTTTTAGAGGAGTTTTATGAGAGTGGAATTCTAGGAGAATATTCCATTATCAAACTAACTGGACAATCTTGTAAAATCGATGCGTTCCGCGAGGCATTAAAGGAATTTGTACCAGGACGCAGCATTGAATTTAGACAAAAGGCTGAAAATGTCGGCAAAGTACCTGAACTAAAGCTTGCCTGCCTAAGAGGAGCTCTTCGTTATTTAAATGCGAAAAAGATTGGCATGATCGAAACGGAAGTGACGAATCATGCACCAGTAGTACCTTATACGGTTAGCGCCTTTACACATAATCGTCAGGAAAAATTACTCATCAGTAGTTTAGAGAGGCTGAATCAAATTCACGGTACAATTTCTCGTCCGTGGGGTGTAACAGAGGTTGAATTCTTCCTAACTGGTAGTGATGATAACTTATCGTATAAATACACTTACTTTAATCGTCAAGAGGATTTTGTGCCTGTCCTTTATGAGAATATCGCGGCGTATTATCAAGATAAAATTCCACAAGACGAGACAGATTCCATCGTTAACGGAGAAGTAAAGTTCTTTGTCTTCGCAGGAGAAGATCATTGGGGCTTCCATGTCGTACCGGTAACAAGAAAAGACGAACAGCTGTTTATTGGAAGGAAGGAATTCTTTGCTTTTGAAACAGATTTGTCTGAGCTAGACTTCTTTGATGGATTAAAGTAAAGCCTCCAGCGGATGTCAGTGAAAAAAGAGAAAAGAGAAAAGAGGTGGGTGACAGCTTGTTTGCCAATCAATATCCACATTTTCAAAAGGGCCGAATTTTAAAGCGAGAAATGCTGGAAAATTTGCGAGATTACCCAAGAGAATTTTTAGATTTATATTTCCAAGATTATTCAAATGGCATTATTACTGGTGCCAATATTATCGTAGCAGATACAAGCCTCATTATAGCGAAAGGCATTATCAAGCATAACGGAAAGCTCTATATGTTACATAGTAGCTATGAGCTTCCTTATGAGGCAACAGGAAGCGAAACGATTCTAAAAGTACGGTTTGCTGAAGAAGTGAATGAATTAGATTTTAGAAACCATACAACAGAAATAGTCCTAGATGATTCATTAGAACTTGCAAATAATGAGCTAGAGTTGGCGCGCTTTAAATTAAAATCGGGTGCAAAACTGCGCTCGGAGTATATTGATTTTTCCGATATTGCGACTGAATACAATACGGTTAATTATCTTCACAGTCAGTATGCAGGTTTTCAAAAAAGCACATACCATCCAATCATTTTGCGCTATTTTGCACGAGAGTTGTTAAAAAATCGCTCAGCGAATCCGTATGATATAGCTTTTGCTTTAGAGTGCATAAATCAGGAGCGGGTTCAACGAGATGCGATTGATTTTTATATTTGCAATCGGCTAGAGCTAGACTACCAAACATTTTCGAATAGTCAAATTCATAAATACTTGAACCGTATTTTATTGGAATCAAAGCGCGGTGGTCGTATGACAGGGCATAGCCAAGGGCGACCAAAGCGTATGATTGTTGACTAGCTGATGGCCTGCAGATGAAGAATGTTCATGAACGGACTACGTGAATTAGCTCAGCAGGAAGCGGATTAATAAGAAGGATATACACCGTATGAGGAGCCTTCCAAGGACTTTGTCAATATAGATGAGCAGAATATGTCGGTCATTGATTCAGCTTGTCATGGAAGGAAAGATTCCGTTCCGAATGCCGAAGCTATTTTCGAACATGACAGCTGAGTTAACCTTTAATAGGAAAGTGAAAAAATACAAGGTCATGAGATAGAAAGACTAATCGAAACAAAGGAGCGAAAAAAATGAATTTCATGGATGAAGAAGTTATTGAGATGACGAAACATGCAAGGCAGAAGAAACGAATGGAGAACATCGAAAACCAATTATTACATACTGATATTGTGAAAGCGATTAAAGAAGGTCAACTCATGATTGAAGATGAAACGATTGAGTTTAAAGAAATGAGTTTTTATGAGGATCAAATCCGGATGTGCATGCCTGCGACATTTGACGTGATGGCGCCTGAATTAATGGATATTAAATATCCGTCCAGTCGTAGACCCGATTATATTTACACAAGCGAAAGTACGTCCATCAATGTCACGCTAAAAATCATGGAACAACAAGTAAAAGAAGAGGAATTAGAAGACTTCACAGAGGCTATGAGGAACATCCTTCAAAAAACGCAGCCGACTACAAAAATGCTGGATACCGGCATGAATGAAGTTAACGGTTTACAAATTGGTTACTTTGATTTCATTTCGCCAGCACTAGATAACAAGATTTATAATTTAATGTTTTTGTTTATTGTAGGCGAGAATGTGACGATGGGCTCGGTCAATTGTTTGAAAAAAGAGATGGATATTTGGAAGCACATTGCTTACGGCATGATGGAATCTATCTCGGTTGAAAACAAATTATTAGATGGGGAAGGTGTTGTTTAATGAAAAAGGAAACTGCCTTAACGTATAAAGATATAATCGTGATGCCCTATAATATTCGCGTCAATCAAATCGAAATTACGCAACAAATGAATGAGCATGCTACATTGCATTTAACGGGCGTGATTCCAGATGAACTCGAAGATTCCTATGTATATATGACAGATGCAGAAACGGCTATTGAAGTATTGCAAATCGGCAGTGGTGGACAAACTATTCCTATTTTTAACGGGCTTGCGTTAGATGTACAAGTGAAATCGGTTTTGGGCACCTATTATTTGGAGGTTAAAGCAGTTTCGCATACGTATGTGTTAGATGTGAAGAAGAAAAACCAAACTTATCAAAATGCGAGTATGCCCTATAGTGAATTAATAGATGCATGTATTGCCGATCAAAAAGGTGCAGATTTCATGGATTATGCAACTAAAGGCGCAAGCATTGGTCGTTTCACGATGCAGTATATAGAGACAGATTGGGAGTTTCTTAAACGAATGGCATCACGATTCCATACAGGCCTAGTGCCAGATACGGTTCATCCGGCCGCAAAGTTTTACTTCGGTGTACCGTTTCAAGCTGGAGGCACGCAGAAAATGGAGGCCATTAATTATCGAGTTAAAAAGGCGATTGGCAATTTCCTTGTGTCCAGTAAAAATCATCTCGACGGTATTACTGATAGTGATTACATGTACTATGAAGTAGAATCGTTCCAACCATTCAAAATAGGCAATGAAGTGACGTTCCAATCAAAGAAATTGTATGTCTATAAAATCTACTCAACTTTAAAAGATGGCTTGTTCAAGCATATCTATACGTTAACACCTCAGAACGGCTTCAGTGTCCACACTACTTATAATCAAGCTATTATTGGCGCCTCCATTCAAGGAAAAGTAATTGATGTTGCGGGGGACAAAATTCGTATTCATGTCGATTTCGACGAGGGTCAAGAAAAAGATACAGCGTATTGGTTTCCGTATTCAACGATCTATGCATCAGAAGATAATACAGGCTGGTACTTCATGCCGGAGCTATCTGATAACGTCAGAATCTATTTCCCAGGCAATCGTGAGGATGAAGGGATTGCGATTAGTTCCGTATCAAAAGCACCACCACAATCTGGTTCGATGTTAGCAGCGACGAATCCGCCTAGTCCAAGCGGTGGTGGAAGTGCTAGTGGCGGCGGTGGCGGATCACGACCTGCACCACCAGAGGATAGCCGCCAAGACCCAGCGCGGATGGCTGATCCAGATGTCAAAACACTTAGAACGAAGCACGGTAAACAAATTCTACTTGCACCGGATCGAATTGTCATATCTGGTGGAGGATTAATGATTTCGCTTATGGATGATAATGGGATCTCCATCATAAGTGATAAAAATATTACCTTACAAGCAACAGATAAAGTCGCCATCAATGCGAAGCAAATTATGATTAATGCGACCGAGAAAATAGAGATGACTTGTAAAGACAGTTCAATCAAGATGGAAGACAAAATGGAGATCAAAGGAACAGAAGTACGAGCAAATTAGTGAGGATGTGAACGCATGAAACGAGAAGAAGCATTACAGCATTTTATGGATGAATGCGTGTCAGTTCATATCAGCCGATTACAAGAGAAGGTTGATCGACAGTTTCGTCAAGAGAAGGAAATCTTACTAAAACCAATCATTCACTCGCTTGAACAGCTGTTTGCAAATATTAGAGATCAGCAAGAGCAAGAAAGGTTAGCGCCAGTTGCCTTTATTCATTTTTCATTGCTGCGAACATCATTACTAGATAACAAGTGTACGTATTTGCTTGAAGCGTATGGAGAAAAATGGTACTTCGACTGGAGAGAATGCACGGCACAGTATGAAGCGGATTGGATTAGTGAGGCGATTATAGATTTACACAAAACGCTTGAAAAAGAAAGAAAGCCATATCTCTCCATCCAAGCAGCTGACGTTCGAGGAATTATTCAACAGACAGTGATTCTGTTTCACCAGTATATCATTCAATTGGTACGCTATCTCTTCCGTTATCAAAAAGACAGCGTACCTGAAATAGACTTTCAACGAGCTGCGTGTTTACGATTTCGTGTCGGTGAATATAAAGGATTTAGTGAAGATGTTGCGATCATCGACGAACGAGAACGGGTGGAAGAAAATCTTGTCTCATGGTTAGAGAAAAACGAGATGGACAAATCGTATACGTTTGAAAACTTCTCGAGCCTACCATTACAACAAAAACACTTCAACGAAATGGACTTTTCCTATGCAAACTTCAATGGCAGTGACTTAGAAGGGGCTTCATTAAAACAAAGTGTTTGTGTCGGGACTAGTTTTGTAGATTGTAGCTTAGCGAATGTTGATTTTTCATATGCAGCCATTCAAGATGCTGATTTTCGAAATGCCAATTTAGCAGGCGCTAATTTTACGCATGCACAAGGAAAAACGCTAATGCTTCCCGATGACGAAGTTGCCTGTTACCTAGGCACTGATTTCAGTCATGCAAATTTGGAAAATGCAAAATTTGAGTTTGCGCAGATTGCAGGCGCTAATTTTACAGGTGCCAATTTAAAAGGAGCTACCTTCTTTAAACGCGATCAAGAGAAGTGTCTATTTAGCCCACACCAGATAAAAGACATTCATTGGATTCATTAACGTTGAAATTAATAGAAATGATAGTTACAGGAGGAAAAGATGGAGTATTTTATTCTTCGACAAGATCAAAGCATTACAAATCCAATCATTCCTTTCAAGACAGACCTCGATGATAACTTTATCTGTTCATCTGTGTTCGGGGAAGTAATAGAAAAAGAGAATGCGATATACCTGGATTATTTAGAGAAGCCTCGTAGAATCGTGTCAGATGATTTAAAAGGGTTATTGGTGAAATATGAGGATAACTTAGAATTTACCGCCATTGTCTTTACGGATGTGAAGAAAGGAACACAGCGTGTGCATTGGCTTATGGACATAGTAGCGAAGAACTGTATTTCCGATGAGACAGCTTATTATCCAGACGGGCAAATAAAAGAGCTCGTAATTGACCCGAAGAAGGTGGAACTAGATTGTATTTTTCAAGTCGACGGCAAAAAGGAATCGTTCACCATCGTCAATCTAGATGTGGCCGAAAGTATGCTGCGACGACCATATCTCGGGATTCAGTTGCAGCGAGTAAAACTACAAGGACGATAGATCATTCTAATAAATCATTCCAAAACACTGTCGTAATTTGAAACAGTGTTCAATCGATACGAAAGGAAGGATATTTAATGGCTCAAGTTGTAGAAAGTTTGGAAACAGAAGGTTCGGAACAGGAGCAATTTAGTTATGTCGTACATGGCGCCATCATTTCCTGTGAGCATGGTAGCCACCTCAATTATTTAAATTTGCCGCAAGATCATGGCGTTTATATTAAAGAGAAAGCAGTCATGAATGTAGGGGATCGAAACCCTGATAACATCCCAACCTTTGGTGTTTGTTTACAGTTGCAAAAGCCATGTACACCAACATGTTCCATTGATTGGATGGAAGGAATGGAAACTGTCAACATCGAGGGGAAGCAAGCATTATTAAGCCGCTGCCATACCCAATGCTCAGCAGGTGGAGGCAAAATCGAAATTATTCACGACGGTCAAGAGGAAGTAGAAATACCGAAACAAGGTTTTTAAAAGACGAGGTTGATTGAAAGGAGGTAAGTAATGAAATCGCTAGAAGAAAAGGAAGTACACATGGTTAGTACGTATGAGGATCTTGTGCTCGAATGGCCTTATCCACTTATTCATTTAGATAAACTAACTATCAAACATAAGGCCAATGATCATGCAAGATTGTACTTTACGGGAATGATTGCTGAAGAGCAAGCGCAAAAGTATATCCAGCGGGTCAATCATACAGATGAAGTGGTTGTGAAATTCGGACGAGACAGTGCCATATTGTTCTCAGGAAGAATTGAAAATGCAGAGTTGCAGGCATCCCAAGGGGTACACTATGTCTCCGTTGAGGCTGTATCATTTACAGCAAATATGGATATTGCGAAGCGCTCACGTTCTTTTCAAGATGCCAATATGACTTATGTGGAGTTAATAAATAACATCGTGAAAGCCTATCCTAACGGGGATTACATTGACCAAGCTTCTAATGGTCAAGCCATTGGTAGTATCGCGATTCAATACTTAGAAACAGATTGGGAATTTATTAAAAGAATGGCCTCCCGTTTGCACGCCGTTGTTTTTCCAGATTTAAAAGGAAAGGGTGCTAGGTTCTGGCTTGGTACACCTCAAAGTAGAAAAAGCATAACGATCGACCATCTGCCTTCTATAGTACGAATGGATGTCGATGCGTACCGGTTGATTACTGAAAACGATGGCACGGATGTGAGTGAAGCCGATTATACATTTTGTGAGTTTGAAAGCACGGAACCCCATGAGCTGGGCACGTTGGTGCAATTCAAGGGAAGCTCCTATATCGTAACGGCTAGGGAAACCCATCTTGATGAAGGTGTGTTGAAGTTTCAATATACTGCCCAACCAGAGAAAAGTATTCGTCAGCGGTTAGTACGCAATTTAGACCTCATTGGTGCAGCGTTTACAGGAAAGATCATTGATGTCACGCAAAACACCGTTAAAATTCATTTAGATATCGATAAAAACCAGGATCAAGCAAAAGCACATTGGTTTGCTTATTCAGCAGATGCCAATGGTGTGATGTATTTAATGCCTCAAATAGGTGCACGTGCACAATTGCATTTTCCAAGTGCAGTCGAAGAAGAAGCCATCGTTATCAGCTCGGTGCGTGTGAATCCAGCCACACCAGAGGGCGGGCAAAAGCAGGCGAAGAAAATGGCGGATACTACTGTTAAATCATTGGCGACCAATGTTGGGAAAGATGTGACATTAGGCGTTGGTGATATTTCCTTTAGTGCAGTAGATGGTGTCTTGGACTTAAAGATGGATGATGGAGATGGCGTAACATTTCAAAGTAACAGTACCATCATGCTAGCGGCGGATGAAACACTCGAAATTAGTGGAATGAAAGAGCTAGCCGTAGAGGCAGAAGAATGGATTGCGATATCCGCGAAGGAACAAAGTCATGTGATTATGGCCGCTGATACACAATTAATTAGTACGCTCATTGATCAAGAAGGTATAGAGAAGCAAAGTCAGCCACCGAAATTAAATGAAGAAGCAATCGAAGCTACGACGAAAGTTGACTTAATCTTCCCGCAAAAGGCAGAAGAGAGGAAAGAGAAGAAAGGCTTCTTTAGTAAATTAGTAGATGGCGTAAGTGCAGCATTGGATGTTGCTGGATTTATTCCTGTCATCGGTACATTTGCAGATATAGCGAATGCAGGAATCAGCTTGGCAAGAGGGAATTACATGGATGCAGCCATGAACTTAGTAGGTGCGATCCCAGTAGTTGGTGATGCCGCCAAGGGAGCCTACAAGGTCAAAAAAGGGGCAAAACTCTTAGATAAAGCTGCTGATGCCGCAAAAGGTGCTGATAAGACAATAGATGCTTCAAAAGCTGTAGCAAAAGGGATGAAGGCAGCTTATCCGAAAGTATCTAAAACCTTAGATGCAGTAAAGGGACTAGCGGAACTAGCTAACAAAGCAACTAAGGCCGTGAAGACGGCCGCAGATAAAGTCATTTCATCGATGGATGAATTGCTCGCTGCATCGAAGGCAGTAGAAGGTATGAAAGCTATGGCCAAAGCTGGGCTAACAAAATTTAATCATGGGGTATTAAAGAAATTTAATTGTACACAAGGGCTAAGTAAAAAATTCTGTAAAAGAGGTTTTGAACCCGTTGATTTAATTACAGGACGTATGATTTATGAAGGTGTCGACTTTGAACTACCTGGACCTATCCCCCTTTCATGGGAACGCGCTTGGTACAGTGATAGTAGTCGCATTGGCTTGACAGGTCATGGTATGCACTTTACATACGATCTAGCCTTAGAGATTTTTGAAGAAGATGACCTGATTGGAATAGTTGTGACGGATGGTCGCGCAGTAGGGTTTCCAATTTTACCAATAAACTTGCCGTATTTTAACAAACGGGAAAGAATGACTTTAACAAATACAGGTGAGGAGTATCATTTGTTTGAACATGATATACGATTGATTTATGTATTTGAACAAACAACAGAGACGAAATACCGATTAAAAGAAGTAAGAAATGAGCAAGCCCATCATATTCAATTTGCCTATAACTTTAAAGGGTTCCTATCTCAAGTAACCGACAGTATTGGTAGAGTGCTCGAGGTTACGACGAATGAGGCAGGCAGAATGACAGAAGTCGCCCTACGTCACCAGATGAGTCGTGAAGTTTTGGTACGTTATGTTTACAATAATGGACAGGATTTAATCGAAATTCAAGATGCGTTAGGGCAAAGTACGCATATAAAATATAACAATCACTTAATGATGCAAAAAATAGACCGCAATAAAAATAGCTTCTTCTGGCGCTATGACGGCCCAACTACAGGTGCACGAGTAATCAAAACATGGGGAGATGGCAATGTCCTTGCAGGAGAGATTTCCTATCATGAGGGCTATAACGAAATTACGAATAGCTTAGGTCATAAGAGTTATTATTATTTTAACGAAGATAATCTCTGTACGAAAATAGTTCACCCAGATGGTAGTGAAGTCAGCTATGAATATAATGAGGACTTTGAATTACTCCAAACAGTAGATGAAGATGATCGTGTAACGGTATCTAGCTATGATGAATGGGCAAATCCAGTGACGATTACTCTTGCAGATGGTAGTACCTTATCTTCACAGTACGATGAGAAGGATAGGCTGATTCAGGCAGTTAACGCAGAGGGCGGAAGTCGTCAGTGGATTTATAATGAAGATAGTACATTGCAGGCAAATGTTTTAGAAGATGGTACTAAAACGGAATTCTCCTATAACGAGCATCATTTAATCGAAACGGTAACGAATGCGCAAGGCCATATGGTAAGCTTAGCTTATGATGCTGATCTGAACCTGAGTCAAGTAACCTTGCCAGACGGGACGAGTTCGACCTGGACATATGACCGTCGTGGTAACTGCACAACAACGACAAATCCGCTAGGGGCAACAGAGAAATTCCGTTACGATAACTTGAATCGTCTTGTAAGAGCAAATCTTTCAGATGGTAACGACGTTCAATTAAAGTACAATGCCTATGATGAGGTAGTTTTCGCGAAAGATAACCATACGCAAGTAGCCTTTGATTACACCATTCTTGGCAGCTTAATATCTCGAGAACAAGGTGGAAAGAAAGTTAAATTCACTTATGATACAGAAGAGCAGTTAAATGCTGTTATCAATGAAAAAGGCGAAGCGTATCAGTTTGAACGTGATGCGAAAGGGAATATCATCAAGGAAATTGGCTTTGATGAGATAGAAAGAACGTATGAGCGAAGTCTGGCAGGATTGGTTCAAAGAATTCAACGTCCAGGTGATCGTTGGACAACATACCAGCATGATGATCTAGGAAATGTCATTCGAGCTGATTATTATGATGACACTTGGGAAACGTTTGGCTATGATAAAAATGGCTTGTTATCGGAGACTGAAAATGAGCATGTGACCGTAAAGCTAGAGCGAGACCCATCTGGCCAAATAATCAAGGAATGGCAGAATGACCATTGGATTGCGAGTAGCTATGATGAATTAGGCAACCGTTCACAGATTACGAGTAGCTTAGGTGCAAAAATCGATATCGCTCGTAATGAAATGGGCAATGTGTCACAAATTACAGCCTCTCGCTCAGAGCAAGAACAGTGGACAGCTGCGATGCAGTACAATGAACTTGGTCAAGAGATTGAGCGAATCTTACCGGGAGATGTCATCAGCAAATGGCAGTATGATGTAACAGGTAGACCAACACACCACCGAATAAATAGTCAAAACCGCGATACACGAAGACGCACGTATAATTGGGATGTCAATCATCGCTTACGAAGCATGGTAAATGAGTTAACGGGTGTAAAAGTTACCTATGGTTACGATGAATTCAGTAACCTTGTCTGGTCCAATCAAGGCGGTCAATTTGACTTCTTACACCGCAGTGTCGATGATGTTGGGAATTTGTATGAAACAAAAGAAAAGACAGATCGTGTCTATGGCGCTGGAAGCAGATTACTTGAAACGAAAGAGGCAACATTCTCTTATGATGAGGAAGAAAATCTGGTTCTAAAAGTCGAAAAGAATGGTGATACGTGGCAGTACGGGTACTATGGCAATGGCATGATGTCTAAGGTCATCAAACCAGACAAGGCAGAAGTTACTTTCAAGTATGACTCGCTAGGTAGACGAATAGAGAAGTGTTCTGAAGATAAGACAACAAGTTTCGTTTGGGATGGGAATACTATCCTACATGAGTATTTCTCGCATAATAATTCAGAAATATTTGAAAATGCAGATGAGTATTCATCACAGAACGACTCAGAAATACCAGATAATCTAGTCACATGGGTGTTTAATGATGGGTTCGTACCTTCAGCTAAAATTACAAATGAAGGCAACTATAGTATTATTAGTGATTATCTAGGAACGCCTGTTGAAGCCTTTGATGAAGAAGGTAATAAGGTTTGGTCAGCTGAGCTTGATATCTACGGTAGAGTGAATGAATTTACAGGTGAGAAAAACTTTATTCCATTCCGTTATCAAGGACAGTATGAAGATGTTGAGACAGGATTATATTACAACAGATTCCGATACTACTCTCCAAGTGAGGGAATGTATACACAGCCAGACCCGATTGGTTTATCTGGTGGCATTAAACTTTATAGTTATGTACATGATCCAAATATTTGGATTGATCCATTTGGATTAGCTAAACGAGGACCTAAGACAGATGGTAAAGGACCACATAATGAAATGATAAAGGCTTGGGGCGATGAAGTCGAGGCAAATGGTGGTACAGTTCTAAATGGTGGAGGAAGAAGACAGGAAACGCTTATTGAAACGCCAGGAGGTAATAAACAAGGTAGACGACCAGATATAATTTATAGAGATGCTGATGGTAATAAAAAGTGGGGTAATGTCGGGAAAACAAAAAAAGATGGATCACCTATTAAAAGAGAACAGCAAGCACTTGACGATTTAAACAATGTACGAAGAAAAAATAATGTAGCTGACCCCGTGGAGTTTAGATCCTATAATCACCCAGAACATAATAATAAACCCTCTAGTACACTTTGTAAGAAAAAATAATTTATAGGAGATTATATAAAATGGAATTAGATATAATAGCTAGACGAAGTTTTATAGTTCATCTTATTAACGATTTTTTGTCAAAAAATGATTTGATCTTTTTTGAAGATATTAATTATCATAAGGAAGGTCTAAAATTTGGTGAATTGTTAAGTGAAAATGATTATTTAAATAAGGATATGGCTATTGAAATTGGTACAAAAGAAAATTTTGATAAAAAGATTAGATCTTTAAATACTAGACCATATATTGAAGATAAGGATGATTTTATTTATATTCTTAATTCTCACGATAAGGATGATTTAAAAGTCAGTGAAACAAGTTTTATCTGGCAACCAAGTAAAAGTGAGTCGGTAAAACAAATAGGGAAATTATTAAAAAAACATATTTCTAGTCATTGTAATATTGGCATGGAAGTAGTAGATGCTCAAGATGTTGGATATAACAAACGTCTTCAAAAATTTTATTGGCCCGAAGAGGTATTAAGCTATAGTGAAAAACTATTTTACCCGATAGCTGTACAAGTTGTTCCGATAATCAAAGATTCTCAAAAATAAAGATGGTTTAAACTATGCGGTGAAAAGGTTTAGCTTGTGAAAGTAACAGGGTCTTACAATAATAAATTCTATATTGGTTACTTGATGGTAAAGTGATATAAAAAAACATATGTAATGAGGAGCATATACCTTTTCTTACATATGTTTTTTCATTTATTACTTACTCTTAAAAACCAAAATGATAATGTTACCACAAATTCAATAAAAGACTATTTTTAATGACGTATAAACTAATAAATATCAGATTCCTATGATTCAGGTTAACTCATTCTTGGGAAACGTTTGGCTATGACAAAAATGGTTCGCTAATTGAGACTGAAAATGAGCATGTGGCCGTAAAGCTAGAGCGAGACCCATCTGGACAAGTGATCAAGGAATGGCAGAATGACCATTGGATTGCGAGTAGTTATGATGAATTAGGCAATCGTTCACAGATTACAAGTAGCTTAGGTGCAAAAATCGATGTTGCTCATAATGAAATGGGCAATGTGTCGCAAATCACGGCTTCTCGCTCAGAGCAAGCCCATTGGACAGCAACGGTGCAGTACAATGAACTGGGGCAAGAGATTGAAAGAATCTTACCAGGAGATGTCATTAGTAAATGGCAGTATGATACGACGGGTAGACCAACACACCACCGTATAAGTAGTCAAAATCGTGACACACGAAGACACGTATATAATTGGGACGTCAATCATCGCTTACGAAGCATGGTAAACGAGTTAACCGGTGTAAAAGTTACCTATGGTTACGATGAATTCAGTAATCTCGTCTGGTCCAATCAAGGCGGTCAATTTGATTTCTTACACCGCAGTGTTGATGATGTCGGGAATTTGTATGAAACAAAAGAAAAGACAGATCGTGTCTATGGTGCCGGAAGTAGGTTGCTTGAAACGAGAGAGGCAACATTTTCTTATGATGATGAAGGGAATCTGATTCAGAAACTTGAGAAGAACGGTGATACTTGGAAGTATGAGTACTATGGCAATGGGATGATGTCGAAGGTCATCAAACCAGATAATACAGAAGTTACTTTCAAGTATGACTCACTAGGCAGACGAATAGAGAAGAGTTCTGACGAGAAGACAATGAGATTCGTATGGGATGGGAATACAATCCTACATGAGTATTTTTCAGAGAATGATTCAACTGGATTAGAAAATGATAATCTAGTCACATGGGTATTTAATGATGGGTTCATCCCTTCAGCTAAAATTACGAGTGAAGGTAATTTTAGCATTATTAGTGATTATCTCGGAACTCCTGTCGAAGCCTTTGATGATGAAGGGAAAAAGGTTTGGTCAGCTGATCTTGATATCTATGGACGAGTGATGGAGTTAACTGGAGTACAGGATTTCATTCCATTTAGGTATCAGGGGCAGTATGAGGACATGGAGATCGGATTATATTACAACAGATTCCGATACTACGACCCAGAACAAGGGAATTATACTCAAATTGATCCGATTGGACTTGCTGGTGGAAATCCAACTTTATATGCATATGTAAATGATCCAAATAGATGGAATGATATATTTGGATTAAGCAAAGGTTCTACAGCACTAGATAAATCATTAGGAGGAGTAAAAAGAGATGGAAAGGAAGCTCATCATCTTATACCGGAACTAACATGGGATTATTATGCTGATTTTCTAAGTAGCATTGGGATTCCTAGAGAAATGAGAGATCATTTTACAAATGGATTATTAATGTCGGATAGCCCTGCAAATGCAAAAAATCATGGGCAAAAACTTTACCATAGATCAAGACATCGTAACTATACAAAAATGGTGGAGGAAAAGTTATATAAAATAGAACAAATGTTTAAAAATGATGATATAGATGCAAAACAAGCAAAACAATTTACTGAATCTCTACAAAGAAGTCTAAGAAAGAAAATTATTTCTGGAAAAATAAAAACTAAATCACCATGTGGTAGATTATCTTAAATGAAGGGAATGGGGTTCTTAAAATGGAAAATACTTTTGCAATTTTTGAAAAAGAGGACAAATTTTGTCCGACTTTACTAGAGGGTATGTTGCATACAGAATTCTTTGAAAAAAATCCATTTGAAGCAAGAGATTCTGATGCAGGGGAATGGAGAACCACAAAAAATATTATGACAGATTTACCTGAAGAATTATGGTTTGTTTCAAAAGATAGAAATTATAATTTTGATTTGCGATGGAAGCGTGATGGATTTTTTGTATCGCTAGAATTTCTAAACCTGTTACGGAAATTTGGAATTAATAGTTTTCAATATACTAAATTGCATATGGTAAACAGGAATAATGAAAGTATATCTTCAAGGGAATATTATTATGTGCGATTTTATAATAGGTTAGAAGATGTAATAGATATGGAAAAGTCAAATATTGAATTTTATAAGCAAGATGGACGTATAAAAAAAATATGGGATTTACAACTGAAAAAATCAAATATTCTCCCAGATGTTTTTCTAATAAATAATACAAAGCTTTTAAATATAATAATTTGTTCAGAAGAATTTAAAAATGAAGCTGAAAAACTTAAATTGAATGGTATTACCTTTGTTCCTTCAAATGAGGCTAATGTTTATAAACCTTAATATTGTAGCGATTATTATCCAGAAACAGAGATTTAAAAAATAAGAAACTATAAGTAATATTGTTTTTCTAGTTAATACCAGGGATGGTTGTATTCATCTTAGTTAGTTGGGTGTTTAAGATATGAAATAAAACATTAAAAGAGTAGCATGAATCTTAGAAATCGGATTTTATTGCTACTCCTTTTTTGTGAAGGAAATTTATTTAATAAATGTTTTTCAAAAATAAACATTACATGGTATCCTTTACAATCTATTAATTCGGATGCAACTTAGTGGAAACCGGGAATCAATAATGTTGCTATGTTAAAAAGACTTGATTAATTACAAATAAAGTTAAAAGGGAAAATAAAATCTGGAAAAGTCCTAAGGGGGAAAGAATTATGCAAGAAAATTGGTTAGTTCATGAGGATAATCTTAAGGTTCGTACATTAAAAAATGAAGAAATCGATGAAATAAAACGCTTATCTATTTTGAGTCAGGGAATTTTAGAAATAGTAGATACTGAGGATTATTTAATGTCACTCGACAAAATTAAACTAGCGTTGTCTCATTATAGAGATAATAAATTAATAGACGAAGAAGTTGAAGAAATAGCATTTGAAATTGGTTCATTATATGGATCCATTGTAGAAAAAAAATACGGTTGGAAGTGGAGGCATATAGAGAAAAATGATAATAGGGGCTATTGTGTAGTCTCTGAGGATGAAAAGTATTGTTGTCCTGTGCATAACTATATCTATACCATTTTGACTGATACAGAGAAAAGTAACAATGTTAAGTTATTGTTTAATATGTTGGAAGTTATTCATAAGGAGAAGGTGAGTGGCTTATATAATTTTATTAGTTAAGAACTTATTATTATACTATTAGTATTTATTTTAACTTTCAAAACATATGTAAAGGAGAATTCAAAAGATCTCCTTTACATATGTTTTTTGTTAGGAATGGATTTGTTTTTTGTGTAATTATTATCCCTTTTCGTCTAGATCATGACTTTTTTGACACGAGAACCCAAAACAGCAAGTAGTTTTAATCTTAAATGGTCTATAGCTAACTAACTATTCGACATGAGACATTGAAATGATATGATGTCGCTCGTAATGAAATGGTAAATGTGTTGCAAATCATAGCTTCTCGCTCAAATCAAAATAATTGGACAGCACCAATGTAGTACTATTAACTCGGCCAAGAGATTGAGAGAATCTTACCAGGAGATGTCATCAGCAAATGGCAGTATGATGTCACAGGTAGACCGACACACCATCGAATAAATAGTCAAAACCGTGACACACGAAGACACGTGTATAATTGGGACGTCAATCATCGATTACGAAGCATGGTAAACGAGTTAACGGGAATACGAGTTTCCTATGGTTACGATGAATTCAGTAACCTCGTCTGGTCCAATCAAGGCGGTCAATTTGACTTCTTACACCGCAGTGTCGATGATGTTGGGAATTTGTATGAAACGAAAGAAAAGACAGATCGTGTCTATGGTGCCGGAAGTAGATTGCTTGAAACGAGAGATGCAAAATTTTCTTATGATGAAGAAGGAAATTTGGTTCAAAAAGTCGAAAAGAATGGTGATACGTGGAAGTATGAGTACTATGGCAATGGGATGATGTCAAAGGTCATCAAACCAGATAATACAGAAGTTACTTTCAAGTATGACTCGCTAGGTAGACGAATAGAGAAGTGTTCTGACGAAAAGACAATGAAATTCGTATGGGATGGGAATACAAGCCTACATGAGTATTTCTTGCATGATAATTCAGATATATTTGAAAATATAGATGAGTATTCATCACAGAATAAATCTGAAATACCAGACAATCTAGTTACATGGGTATTTAACGATGGGTTCGTACCTTCTGCTAAAATCACGAATGAAGGTAATTACAGTATTGTTAGTGACTATCTAGGAACGCCTGTTGAAGCCTATGATGAAGAAGGTAATAGGGTTTGGTCAGCTGACCTTGATATCTATGGACGAGTGAATGAGTTTACTGGTGAGCGGGACTTCATTCCGTTTAGGTATCAGGGACAGTATGAAGACATGGAAATCGGATTATATTACAACAGATTCCGTTACTACTCTCCGAGTGAGGGAATGTATATTCAGTCAGATCCGATTGGATTGAATGGTGGCATACGTCTTTATAGTTATGTCAGAGATACTAATGTCTATATTGATATTCTTGGTCTAAAAGGTACTTTTAGTGTGTATCATTTGTATGATGTCGTGGGAGGGAAAAGAGCTGATAATCCATATTATGTAGGTATTACAGAAGACATAGATCAAAGAAGACAGGATCATATAGACACTGGAAGATTAACTAAAGATGGAAAGACAGCTTTGGTAGAATATAAAAATGGATTAACTGAACCACAGGCAAGAGGAATTGAGCAGGCTCATATTCAGCACTACGATACTCAGACAGGTATAAGGAAAGGAACTGTAATGCCTGATGGCTCTATTCATGATGGTGCACTCAGTCAAAGTAATAGGGGGAATAAAAATAATTCCTTTTTAGAAAACAATACAAGAGACAGGAATAGACAAGCGGAAATGGTCAGATCACGTAATAAAGAACTTGCTAAACTAAAGGGAGGTTGTCTAGGTTAGTAAATTAGAAGAGATGAATTGTATGAAATTTGTGTTTATTAATATAAAAAGGCTACAAAATCATGCTTAAAAGGGAGTATAAACGATGAAAACACCTAAAAATAAGTTTCAAGTGGGAGATATTTTTAGTATAAAATTAGAAGATGGTGAGTATGCATTTGGACGCTGTATTTCTCAAATAAGTTTAGGGCATATAGTAGAAATTTTCGATTATTTTTCAGAAGAAAATATTTTCGATACAACTATTACTGATGAAAGGCTTTTCGAGCCAGTTCCTATAGATAGCTGGGGATTATTCGGTAAAAGAAAGAAAGAAGGTATTTGGAAGGTAATTGGTCATGAGGATTCTTTTATACCTGAAAATGTTGATTATTTGCGCTATTGGGGTATGGCTGCTGAAAAGGTTACAGATACGAAACTATTGGGTGTTTTTGATGATGATTGCGGAACTATAGAATATTCTATAGTTAATGGTGATGAACATAGAATTCAATCCAAAGGATTACATTTTAAAATTAAAGGTAGAGAGAATGAAGTTTTTTTACTTAGAAGTCCGTGGGGAGATATACAGGTTAAGGAAGAAATCGAAAAATATAGGTAAAACAATGATGTCGAATTAGTTGATTAACAGTGAGTGGAAAAATATAATGTCAGTAAATTGGTAAACTGATGTTGAATAATTTTCTTTAAACTAGATAATGGTTAGTTTTTAAAATACTCATGTTTCAACTTTTTTGGAATAGAGGTTTGCTATTTCATTTAAATATATAGTGAAAATGAATCCTCTATCAGGAATTTATTTCTATATTGAGAATGGAATATTTTATTTCTTAATATTAAAATTCTTTAAGGTGAATTATTGATTCAAGGGGTCTGCACACCAGTTTACATTAATTTTCATTTCTAAAGAGGTATCACGAGATATACTTTGTCATAGGGTTCTAAAAGAATGTTAAGCACTTAGTTAAATCGAGGATGGATTTTTTGTAATGAGTTATTACAACCTTCAAATGATTTAAAGTATAAAAAACGGCAATAAACCCTAAAGGGTTTTATTGCTGTTTTTTAATACTTTATTGGTATAGAAACTGTGTACACTAGAACCAGGAATTTTATTATGTAACAAGTAATGATTTTTTCAGTTACTTGATTCAAATAAAGCAAAGAATTGAGCGGAAGTATGTTCGAATGTGAAAAATGGTTTGTTAAATCGAGATCGAAAATGAGCATGTGACGAAGCCTATGATGTAATTGGGACGTCAATCATCGCTTACGAAGCATGGTCAACGAGTTAACAGGTGTAAAAGTTACCTATGGTTACGATGAATTCAGTAACCTCGTCTGGTCTAATCAAGGCGGTCAATTCGACTTCTTACACCGCAGTGTTGATGATGTCAGGAATTTGTATGAAACGAAAGAAAAGACAGATCGTGTCTATGGTGCTGGAAGTAGATTGCTTGAAACGAGAGAGGCAACATTCTCTTATGATGATGAAGGTAATCTGATTCAGAAGGTTGAGAAGAATGGTGATACGTGGAAGTACGAGTATAACGGCAATGGCATGATGTCGAAGGTCATCAAACCAGACTACACAGAAGTTACTTTCAAGTATGACTCGTTAGTAGACGGATAGAGAAGTGTTCTGACGAGAAAATTATGAGATTCGTATGGGATGGGAATACAATCCTACATGAGTATTTCACGCAGAATGATTCAGATAAATTAGAAAATCTAGTTGAGAGTTCTCCACAGAATAAATCTGAAATACCAGACAATATAGTTACATGGGTGTTTAATGATGGCTTAGTACCTTCAGCTAAATTTACGAATAAAGGTAATTTCAGCATTATTAGTGATTATCTTGGAACACCTGTAGAAGTGTATAATGAAGAAGGTAATACGGTTTGGTCAGCTGAACTTGATATTTACGGCAGGGTAAAAGAATTTACAGGTGAAAAAGATTTTATTCCATTTAGGTATCAAGGTCAGTATGAAGATGTTGAAACAGGATTGTATTATAACCGATTCCGCTACTATGACCCAGAACAAGGGCAATACACACAACAAGACCCGATTGGACTTGAGGGTGGAAATCCGACGTTGTATGGGTATGTATTTGACCCGAATATCACAGTAGATATTTTTGGGTTATCATTAATTAGATATAAACCTCACGATAGTCTGACTGCTGTGTCTGGAGTAAGAGAAACTGCTATAAATCGAGCTTGGAAACTAGAAAAAGATTTAATTAATCTTACTGGAAGTGGAACAAGAAACTGGACACAAGCAGAAATAGATCTAATTAAAAACACGCCTAACAGTAAATTAGCTACTGTAATGAGTACAAAAGCAGGATATACTGGACACCATATTAACAGCGTTGAAAATGGAGCGCTTGGCCGTAAATGGAAAGGTGACCCTAGGAATATAGATTTTTTACAAAATCACAACCATCCTAATGGAAATGAGCATGTAAATTCAAAACGGGGGCATCGAGGAGCAGTATATCAAATGTAAATCATAAACGAGAGGATTGAGTTTTTGTGAAACAACTAGAGAATTCAGTATTGAAATTTATACAGGCAATGAATCAATATCCAAAAGAGGAGTCCCCGTTAGAAAAAAATGAAAAAAATGGTGAAGTACTTTATAGGTCAGAATTAGTAAAACTACAGGTAGATGAAAAAATTTATCTTTCTCCTGAGTTAAATTTCTTTTATGAACACTGTGAAATAATTCGTTATATTCGTCCTGATGGATATCAATTAGATTGTACATTTATAGATTTAGGGAGTAACCTCCTTTCTCTTTATTCACCAGATAAATTGGGTCGTAGGCAAGAAGGATTTCGATGGATTGGAACCGAAAAAAAAGAGAATCCAAATTGGGATTCAAATTGGCTTGTAGTTGCAGATAAGGATGATGATCCAATTGTAGTTGTAACAAACCAAGAAAATTCACCTGTTATGGCAAGTTATGAAACTAGCGCATTATTTCCAATTGCAGATTCTTTTTCAGCTTTTCTAGATTCTCTTTCGGTGACATTAGAAATAATACATGAAAAATTTAAGGGAGAGATAATGGATGAAGAAACTTTCGAAGTCTACGATGATTTTATTGTGACCTTAAAATCTTCTTTGAGTAAAACTTTGAAAAAAGAAGAATATGCTGAAAATTTTATTGATTACTTATATGGTTAATAAATTTAAAATTGTTCAACTTACATGGTAATAGAGTTTTGAAACATATGTAGAGAATGATATGCTTCCCTTTAGATAGACAGGTTAAAAAACAAAATTCTGACTAAAGGGGAGTGTTTTTTTTGTTAGAAAAAAACTACTTTTATCTCGTGTACATATTCCGTTAATGGAAGAATGAGGATGCTTCTTACGACTAAAAGATAGAAGGATATATTTATTCTGGGCATTTTGATAACCTTATTTTATTTCATATGTTTATTGCTGATAATCATGCGGATAATTTGAATTGATAATCAATTAGGAGAAATTGAAAAAATGGATTATGGAAGCTTATGACGAACAAGGAAAACATATTCGGTCAGCTGGCTGAGCAAATACTTCTCATCAACAAGATGGATTACATGGGAAAAAATACAAAGAGGAAATTTTTAATAGATTGGATGGAAAGAATAAAAAAGATTTAAAAAGGAACTGAACAAGATAAAGAAAGAACTGTACAAAGGAAGGACATGGGAAACAAGAACAACTAAAAAATTAGGGAAGTGTACAAGATGATAGAAAAAGATTACGAGATGATTGTAAAAATTTTTGAGGAATATAGTTCCTCATATAATGTGTTGCATCATCAAGTTGAAGACATTGGAAATGGAACCGTTATTTGGAGCAATTCTTATCTGGAATTATACCCATATCAATATGAATTAGATCAATTACCAAAACCGAAAATTTATAAAAAGGAACCGAAATCTAAGGAAGGAATTGTAGTGAATAAGTTGAAAAACAATGAACTGTATTTTTCTTATGACGCTGAAAATAAGGGGTGGGGGAGTTCTTTCATAATAAATGAAACTGAAAAGAAAATCTGTCTTAGATTTCGTAGTAATAGGGCTGGTGAAATGGTTTTAAGCCAAGTACATTGTATAATATATGAAGGACCTGTGATAGAAAAAATATTATTCTACAAAAGGGACGATGATAGGAACAAAGAAACGTTTATGGTTGACAGATATTCTTATAATGACAATTTGACTGCTCATACTATTATTAGAGATGGTTTCTTTGAAGAAAAAATAAGAATTTTATCCACAAGGACATTTAGATTTGAGTATGAAAATGGAGATGTACGTATTTACTCGAAACAATTGAAAAAAATCTAAAAGTTGTTGAAGATCTATTGTATACCTCTAGAAAGTCAAAAAAAAATTAAACAGCGACATCAGAGACAAGTAATGCGAAACTAAAATAGGGAAATTAAGATTAGAGTATCAGGAATTGTAATTAGAGGATGCAGTACGATGTGACAGGAAAACTGTTCGTCATCAAGCGAAAAGTAACTATACACTATTAAATGTAGAAAATGTTTATTTAACATATTGTATTTTATAGTCGAAAGTAAATATAAGGGGTTTAATTTCGAAAGAGGAAGCAAAAGATATACTACATCTAATTGTTTTAAATGATGTTGGCATGAAACAATTACTCAAATTAATAAAACATGTATGGGCTTGAAAAGGAATGGGTTTAGATGTGGAGAATATTGAACATCCACTTATTAAAGACTTGTTTCCAGTAATAGAGGTTGATACAGATCCTGTATTTTTAAAGGTTATAAGAGGAGCATAAATTCTTTGGGAATTATGCTCCTCTTTTTTTACTAATATTATTTGCCTTTTTGGTAATATTTTCTTGTAAAGCGATTACGAAGCATGGTAAACGAGTTAACAGGTGCACATGGGTATTTAACGATAGGTTCGTACCTTCAGCTAAAATTACGAATGAAGGTATTTACAGCATTATTAGTGATTATCTAGGAACGCCTGTTGAAGCCTATGGTGAACAAGGTAATAGGGTTTGGTCAGCTGAGCTTGATATCTACGGTAGAGTGAATGAATTTACAGGTGAGAAAGACTTTATTCCATTCCGTTATCAAGGGCAGTATGAAGAGGTAGAAATAGGATTTTATTATAATAGATTCCGATACTACGACCCGGAACAAGGGAATTATACCCAAATAGATCCGATTGGACTTGCTGGTGGGAATCCAACACTGTATGGATATGTAAGAAATACAAATAATTCATTTGATCCATTTGGCTTGTGGTCATAGTATCAGTTAAAAGATGATCTGGGAAATATAGTTTATCATGGTATTACCGATAGGCCAATACAAGTGAGACTTATAGAACATGCTAATGGTTATGGAAGTACTACAAAAAAATATTTAGTCAAGTAAGTTATTTAGATGCTCTTCCAGACAGAATTGCAACAAGAAATCTTGAAGGGTCAGCATTGTATCATGCATTCCAAGCGGATGCTAATTTATATAATGCTCCAAGACCTGTTTCAGAAGGATTTTATCATCAATATAATGGTCCTGAAAAAATAGCTAAAGGTAGGACTTTTTTAACTCAGGCAGAAATAGAAAGTCAAATGAAGAAAGCGAAAACGGTAAATGTTGATAGTGGAGGTAAAATAAAATGTCCAACATAAAAAAATTAGAAGCAGTGACAAAAGCACTTGAAGATTTGTGCAATTCGACTCCAGAAAATCCATTATCATTAATTAAGACTATTGAAAAAGCAACTAGATTAGAGACTGGATCACCAATTTCGGAATTTTTATCTAATCCAGATTTTATACAAAAATTAATTAATGTTGGGTATCGATATGAATCAGATGAAAAGGTTGTAGAACAGGTACTATGGTCATTAGGTCAAATTTCTGATAGAGTTTTTTGGTCTATGCGCCAGCTTTATGATGAATTTGAAGCGGATACTCAAAATATTTATAATTTCTTTCTACAATTTGTAAATCATAAAAATAATAAAATTAGACTTGCAGTAGCGGCAGGACTTTTTAAATTACCTCAATTCGAGGAATATTCAAATAAATGGAACTATATTATCTCAATGGCAAGCATTCCTCCCAAAATAAAGTCTATGAGATTATTTAGGTGGGTTGTAAAAGGCAATATAAAAAATATACCGAATGAATTTAAATATCCTATTTGCAAAATATTAAAAGAGTATCTTTATGAGACAAATTTAGATATTGATACTCAAAAACTCTATAAAGAAATAATTATTCAGTTAGATGATAATTTTTTAGAGGATGTCTAAATTTGCAAAAAATCTTTACCTTTTCAAAGAATTTTTTAAAAAGGCAATAAATCCTTGATTCAGGGTTTGTTGCCCTTTTTAATACTTTATTACTGAACTTCTAATATAGAAAGCGTGTATACACAACAAGAACCAGGAATCAAACCAAAAAACAGTACAAAGAAGTATTAAGATCATATGTTCATGAAAGGGTTTTGGCTTTAAAAAGTAGGCTTTTAATTGAAACTGAAAATGAGCATGTGACCGTAAAGCTGGAGCGAGACCCATCTGGACAAGTGATCAAGGAGTGGCAAAATGACCATTGGATTGCGAGTAGCTATGATGAATTAGGCAATCGTTCACAAATTACGAGTAGCTTAGGTGCAAAAATCGATGGAGATGGTAATATTATATCAGGTAAACATCACAGTAGTAGTGCAAGTAAGAGATTCCATGACATGTTAATTAAATAGTTAAAGAGTACTATAAAGAAGGAAGAAGCACTTGGAATAATCAATAATAATCATGATAATTAAACGAAGATGAGGTGTAAATAATAAATGAATTATGGAGAACAAAACACATCTAAAGTGCATATTTGGGTAGGAAATAATTTTGAGAAGGATTATGAGGAGTATTTTGAATTAGACTATAGAGAAGATGTAGAAATAGGAGATTTAGATTATAAAATCTGTGTTTTTTGTAAAGATATAGGGAAAGTATTTTACGATGAGGACTGGATTGGATATACCCAGCACTCACAAGAGATAGACTTAGATATTCTGATAAACCAAGATGAATTATCAGTTACGGAAGAAACTATAACAAAAATTAGAGAGAGTTGTATAAAGAAGGGCGTTGAAAAAGCGAATGCAGTGTTTTGGTATTATGATGGTGATATCATGATAAAAGATAAAGAAAAGCTTTATAATAAGCTAACTTATATCGGAATGTTTGATGCTATTTGGTATTTAAGTAATAATAAACCAAAAATAATCTAATATAATTGGATTATACGATAAGTGGGAAATAGTATGACGGATTTCTACATTAACCACCTTTCGGTAGAATAGCTAATATAGATATTCTACGAAAGGTGGTTTTATTTTGGATATCATACCAGTTAAACTTGGAGACACTAGTTCAAATCGCGGGGATTGAACACAAAATAAACAGCATCAGCGGTATAACAACTCATCACAACACCGTAATCCGATTATTTGTAAGATTAGAATGAATAGTGAACAAGATAGACCATGCTTAAGTCGGATATAGAGGTTCTTTGGCTACTGGTAGGAAAGGTCCTCATAAAGGAAATCTTCCGTTTGATCCAACGGACTTAGACATTGACGCTTTTATTGTAAGTGATGAATTTTCTTCAAAGTTCCGTTCTTCCGGAAAATGGAGATCTGGAGCTAAAATAAGAGAAATTAGACAAATGCAACAAGAAATTGTTAAAGCACTCAAAGGCTCATTGGATGGTTTAAGGAAGGAAGATATTTCAAAAATAAGAATCGGTTTTGAGCCTGCATCCGATGATGATAGTTGCTTACTGGTGATTGATCAGGAAGCAATTGATTTAGAAAGTGCTATTGAACAAATTTTGAGATAACACTTAAAACCTATAGAGGCACATTTAAAGTGTACCCTTTGTAAAAGACATTAAAAAATGGGCAACTTATTTAAACTGTATCTTATAAGATAGACATTTTGAAACAGAAGTATCTCAAAACGAATCGCAATCCTTATAAAATATTCAATTGAGTGTTGACATTCCAGTAAATTATTTTTAAAACCTTGAGGAGCCATGCTTTTCAAGATTTTTTCTTGAACCGAAGAAATAAAATATACTAATATACTCTATAAATTATAAATAATGAAAGAAAAAGAAGTAGTTTAATAAAGTTATAAATGGATGACTTTTTTAGCTATTAAGATTACAACATAGGGTATAGATAATGCTTATGATTTAAGTAAAGCAAATATATCTAAATGGAATAAAGGAAGTTACGATTCAGCTGGTGACTCTGCAAGCTAAAGTTGGAAACCAACTTATAAAAGTTAATCCAGCTACTAATCGAGTATTTGCGGGACATGCTAAAGATGGAAAGATTCTTTCGTTTTATAAAGCACTTCCTGAATTCGTTGTAGAGGATCCTTTTACAGATGCAGTTAATTACGCGCTTGAAAAAACAAAACTATCAAAGTCAGAGGTTAAGTACAAATGTTAATATTTAGTAGGGAACTTGCGTTAACAAGTTACGCGATATACAAAATCTCTTCTTTATCCAAAAACGAAATCGATAATATCCTTTGTTCCGATTATTTGGATGAGGAAGGTGAAACAAAAGAATATGATAGTGTTTACTCTCCAAATGTTCAAAACTTTTTAGTTGGCCATTTTACTACTACTATTCTTGTTGGAATATCAAATAACTTTTTAAAAAAATTTCTTGAAGATTGTTTTAAAGACGATGTAAATATAATTGGAGATGAGGAAGTTTTATATAAATGTCCATGCTGTGGGTATCTTACTCTTTCAACTCGAGGCGAATATGAAGTGTGCCTCGTCTGTATGTGGGAGGATGATGGCGGATCGGAAAATGATATCGAGCGTATTAGTTCTGTAAATCATTCTTCAATTAAAGACTATAGAGATAAGCACCGAATGCTTCTTGAGCCAGAAAATATCCCATATAAAAAAGGTGACTAAATCAATTGTAATTGTATTATAGAGAACGCTCGACTTTCGATCCTCAAAAGCGAGAACTACATTTGTAGTTTGTGGTTATTTTTGCTTTTTAGTCTAAAGGGAGGTTTCGATAAAGGTGAAGACAAAATACCTAGATATTGTATTACTAGAAGATTTACCTTTTGTAGATTTAGTAAAAAAAATAGAAAAAGTTTTTAACGTTTCATTACCCTATGAAAATAAAAAAGGACGATATATAGCAGAAGGCCAAAAAGGCAGATATAAAATAGAACTTATTGATAGATTTGATGATCTTAGTGAACTTTTGTGTGATGAGCATCATGTACTTTCTCTTAGTATACATTTTGAAGAAGAGTTTAATTACATTGTGATAGAAAATGAAATAAAGAAGCTATTAAAAAATTATGATATTAAATGGAAATTCGGAATTTGGAAAGATCCAAGTGAACCAATAGATAAGAATAGAAGGGAATATTACCTTAAAAATAGGCTTTTACTTTAATATTTATTCAATTTAGGTGATTAAAAAAGATTTTCAATTAAGTTCAAAAAAGGAGCATTAATTATGAAAGAAGCTAAAGTCTTTGTATTTTTCTGGGGAAAGCAAGATGTATTTTCTAACTTTTATTACTCACCATTTAAGCATCAAGGACAACTTTTTAAATGGAGTGAACAAGCTGTAATGTATCGTAAAGCTAAATTGTTTGGTGCTGATAAAATTGCACTACAAATTATAAGAGCGCAAACACCAGACGAATGTAAGAAGCTAGGACGCAGCAGACAAATTCCATTTGATAATAAAGTTTGGGAAGAAAATCGAGAAAAAGTATATTATGAAGTACTAGTTGATAAATTCTCAAATCCAAAATTAAAATCAATACTTATAAATACAGGAAGTAAAACGTTAGTAGAAGCTAGCCCATTCGATAAAATATGGGGAATAGGTATCGACTGTAATCATCCAGATGCTACAAATCCTTCTAAATGGCGAGGATTAAATTTGCTAGGTAAAGTTCTTGAAAAAGTTAGAAAGACTATAATTGAAACGGAATAAACTTTATGTATAAAGAAGTCTACAAAGATGATTGACCTTGATTGGCTTTATGCCTTTCAAGTTTTTTTCTTAACTCAAAGAAGTTTGTGGTTAAAAAGTAATCTGATATTTGATTTAAAAATTCCTAAGGCTGGACCATCAAGGAGTACTATGTAAATAGTGGTCTAGGAAGAAAAGTGTGAGAATTAGGCGAGATGACATTTTACATGCAAGAGGTAGTTTTGTATGGAATAGTGACTAAATAAACGATAATGACAAAGCTCGTGGCGGATATTTCAACACATGAAAAAGCTGTAGCTAACCGAATAGGAGATGTAAAAGCTAATTTTTCAGCATCATCAAAAGAAGTGCTAGTTGTAGGGCATGTACCTTCTAATAAATTATCGTATGTTAATGAAAAGGTAGATATCTGTAAAAAGAGAGGGTGAGTATTTTGAGAACAGATAGAGCTCTAGAAACAGTATATAAATCTATACTAGGTGAAGATTCACTCATTATAAAACTAAGAAATAGACAAGGGTTGGATGATGAGCAATTTTCTCAACTAAAAGATGCGATGAATATTTTGATAGACTCATACAAAGATAATGAGGAAATACCAAAACGTTTAGCTTTATGTTTTGTTGACATTAGTGTGCGTTTTTCTTTTAATGAAAATTGGTATAACGAAAAAGAAAGAGATAGGCTAGAAGATGCTGCAAATGAACTATCTTATCTTGCCGAGCAATTGTTTGCATAGAAATTGAAAAAAAACTGAAATTCACCTTAAACTCTACAATTTAGGGTGAATTTCGGAACCGATGCCAACAGAAAATCTATATACAATAGAGGGTAGTAATACTTCAGGTACTTGTGTATCCATATGCAGAAAATTCAAACCAAATGAATCCATGTTTAACATATAGTAATCAAAAAAATATAGAGGAGTACATGAAACATACAAATGCCAATAAAAAGCAATCAAATTCCAGCCATAGGAGATTGTACAGAACTTTTTGAACGATTATCAAAATATATATCCAGATTTGATGAGAAATGGGTAGATGAAATAGAACCCGCAAAAAAAGAGGACATAGATACGCTAAAAAATCTAACACAAATTAATAAATATAATTATCATTTTCCTAAAGAATATGAGATTTATTTAAATTATATGGGGCAGAATGATAAGGGTCTACTAAAAACTCAACTTCCAGGGTATGCTTCAATTTCTGAGATAATTGAATCTTATGAAGGGATACATGAGGAACAACCAGACACTTTAAGTGATAAATATATTCATTTTTTTCAAACTGAATTATTTTATGGTCAACTATCATTTGATTTTACCCAAACTGATAATCCTCAGATTGTTATGACTAATGAGGATAGCCAGTTTGTACGTTATTTTGCAGATAACTTCGAAAAATTCTTATTTCAATGTGCGTTTAGTAAATACGAAAGATTAAATTATGATAAGTGTATAACCTTTGCTGGATCACCTAACATGCTTAAAGAAGTAATAAAGAGACACAATGAATCGGATGTTTTTGGCATAATTGAAAAATTTTCGAAAACATATGATTTTCAAAGAGCATGGTTTAGTGATCTGACCCATCACATAGGTTTTAAAGACGGCATTAGCTTTTACATTGAAAGTGGAGTTAATTCTTTGTGTGGGTTTGTAGCAGGTGATTTAGATAAACAAATCGACAATATTGGCGAAACTTTACTAGCTGAATTAAATGTTAATAAAAAGAATTAAAGTTTTGAACGAGCGTATATGCAAATTTTTGTCCTAATGTTGGCGTGTCAACGCTGATTTTAGAAATAATTTCATGAATTACTACTATGCTTGGAGTAGACAACCGTTCTGTATAATAGTAAGCAGTAAATGCAGAATAATGCGTTACTACAACATATTGAAACATCAACTGATTCAACATCGTTATTAGGATGATCTTCTCATTTAAACTACAACGCCACAATGCGAGCTAACCGCCATGTTGTGGTTTCTCTTTTTACCTACCATTTTATTAATCCGGATGGAAGTGTGTCCTATCAGGGGGGGAGGAGTGCATAAGGGTTTTGAAGAAAGTTATGATGAAGTATACACTCAAGGTGATTTTATTAAATTAAGTGATACTTTTTCAGAGTATCTAATAAAAAAATACAATGGTGAACTTCCACGCTATTAAGGATCTATTTGTTGTTTGTAAAATAGTTTGTGAGATTATCAAAAACTTGTCTTAAATCAAACATCAAAGCCTATTCGTACTTATAAGGAGGGCTAAGCTTTTTTGATTTGTAGAGAGAAGAAATCTTATTTTTATTTATTAGTATATATTTTATGAAATTCTTCTTAATGAAAATTATTCGGAAAATACATATATTATAGTTCCGATGTTGATGAAAAGACTTAAATTGTACAAATAGAATCATGGAATTTAGTCGTGAGTTCCTTAAAAATATCATGGGCTATGCACTCTTTGAAGATTTCATTGGAGGAAAGTTAAATGGGAAAATTATCAGAGAAAACAAAAAGCATAATAGAAGCAGCTGGATGGTACAGTGGTCGGAGTGTAGATATAGATTCAACAGTTGAATATTTAGAAAAGAAAGGTTACGAAGTCTTTGATTGTGCCAAAGATGTTCTAAAGGAATTTGGTGGACTAACATATGTTTACCTAGCTGATGATACTGAGGGAAGCTTTATTATAACACCATATGAAGCTTTAGGTGATGCAGCAAGATTACATTTTAAAAGATATGAGGTAATATTAGGCAAAAAATTAGTTGTAATTGGTACTGCATATGGCGATAATACGATTATGTTTATGGATGAAGTCGGAAAAGTATATGGTTTTCACGATGATTATTACATTTGGAAATTAGGAGATAACATATATGATGCAGTGAATAACTTATGTGAATGTAAAGAATTAAAGCTTATTCATGAAACAACAGATTAGACCACTAGTTTCAATTTTTAGTTATTCCATTTTTCCAATAGTACATTTTATTTAAAAAACAAAATTACTTCTCAAAGAAAAATGTGCCTTTTTGAATGCACGAAATTGAACAAGTAAGATAATTGAAAATCATGTAAAGGTAGTGGTTACACAGTACAGAATTGGTTTTTCATTTTATAAAAGCAAAAAATCTGCCTTGCAATATAAGCCTATTTTCAAACAACACATATAGACACGCCTAAGAAGCCTGATACAAAGCTCAATTATATGATAAAAATACTGGAGGAAGCACAAGAGAAGAGTTATCTGGTATCCATAAAAAGGACGATTAAAATAATGAATGAAAAAAGAATAATACATTTATTTGAATTGCATCAATTATGGCTGAGTCAATAGGGGATAAGGGAGAAAAGTTAGTACTTGACGAAACAAAATTAGAAAGTCTGAACTTGTCCAATTTCTTCTTTAAGGAGGCTAGATTAATAGGATGTTCATTTGACAGCATGAATTTGGAAAAAGGAAATTTTATTTTAACTTGGCTTTATTCTTCAACTTTTAAGAATGCTTGTTTACAGGGAGCAAAATTCTATAAAGGATATGTTTCATATGCGGACTTTACTTATTCTGGTCTTAGAAATTCAAAATTTACAGATTGCGAGAGTACTAAGACGATTTTTTTTGGTTCAGATCTATCAGATTCACAATTAAATACATGTTATTTTGATTATGTGGATTTTAGAAATTCAAATTTAAAAAATGCAAATATTGAAAATATTGAAAATATTGAAGGTTCTTTTTTTGAGAATGTTTTAGTGAAAGGTGCAAATTTCAAAGGTGTTTTGGGCCTTGAAAATGCTGAAATTTTAAGTATAAATATAGGAACAACAGAGGAACCAATAAACTTAAGAGAAGATAAAGCTAAAAGATGGATCATAGAAAATTGTATGTAAGTAAGATAAATTATACTACGAACATATTAACTAAAACAGATTAGAATGGAAGACGTACATTCCGTTACTTTGAAGCTTTTGGGTGTCAAGTTTTTAAAAGTTGTCTGGCTCTATTTGCATAGTTTTTTATAAGTGAGGTATAGATTATGGGGGATTTACTAAATATTGCTTTAGAACGCTTATCAACAATTCAATTCGAGAATATCGATGATAAAATAAAAGAATCTCACCATGTATTAATTAGAGAGTATCTTAGAAGAGTTAATGTATTTTTGGATCATTTGGAAATTGATGTAGGTAAGTATCCTATAATCAGTATTTCTAAGGCTCTTGGAAAGTCTTTTAATAGTAACATTTTTAAGATTTGTCCAGAACTTAATAATATTAATAACCTTTATATAAAAGCAATTTGTTATTGTTATTTAGATATTTCCCAACAAGCAGATGAGGGAGTAGATGAAGCGATTGATTATATAGACTTATATGAACCAATGATTAAATTTTTTGAAAGAGGTGGTGCTTTTTGGATACGGCAAGGTGAATTGATTGTAGGGAAGTCAGCTTATCCTCTTAGATATTGGAGGAATTTGGATGTTCAGATGAATGATATAAGTGATGATTCGCTATCTGAAATAGATAATAGAGGTAACTAGTCAATAATTAACCTTAGGAGATAATCACATTGAAGATGGGATGACTTATACGATGGTTGTCACTACATCAAACAATTACTATTGGTATAAGGATAAAGAAGGTTTAGATTATATTCCTGCAAGTCCGCCTGATATCATCGTAAGAACATTGACCAAAGAGAATATTTGGAAAGCGATTGAAACGTTTACTGAAGAAAATACATATTGGTTAAAATTGTATTATCTAGCAGGGGGAAGAGAAGGGATATTTGAACAAAATAATATGGATAAGATGATTGAACGAATAAAAAAAGATGTTGAAGAAATTTAGGATATATAGACTAGTAGTAGTTTTAATTAAACCATTCTTTAGCAGATTTAGTTTTAGTGAAAGTAATACTTGTTTGTTATATATTCAAAAGGGCTACAGTAACTCTATAGAGTTAAGGAGGTGTGTGCTATGAATGATAATATTGATTATGAAAGTATCAAAGATTCAGTTGTATATAGTTTTGAGGAATATGTAGAAGATCATGGATTTACAGCACCTCACTCTGCAGCAAAAGTATTTGAAGAAGATTGGAGAGAGCTAAACTATAATGTTTTTACAAAGACGGCGTACTATATTTGTGTTGCAATTGAGTGTATTAAACTAAAAGAAATACCAGATTTTATATATGGAAAATTAGATTTTTATATCAATAGTATAGAATTTAAAGGTGATGCTAATAAAAAAGATATAGAACGATTATTGCAGGATATAAATAATTGTAGGCAGTTAATGGAAAGTAATGATTACAAGGTTATAGAATCAAACTTTAGCGCAAAAGCACGAATTGAATATCTACTTAGTTTGAAGCCATAATTCATACGATTTTAGTGAACTATATTGAGATATCTGCATACATAATAAAAATCGATTATTATACATAGTCATAAGAACAGTTCTAAAAAATCTGAGCTGCTTCTTTCTTTGAGAATGACAAAAATAAAGAATTTTAAATATAGATTTAGAGATATAAATCTATATTTAAAATTACATCGGTAGACGTAGGATGTAGTCATGACAGTTATGAGGGGGTTACAAGATGAGTGCTTCAATTTTTTATACAGCAAAACGCAAACAAAAACTGACGAATGCTGAACAAGAGATCATTAATAAATTGATTGCAGAGTATTCCGTTGATCAAGAAAGAACTGGTGATTATTATTAATTACTTTTGGCAAATTTCTAAGTATGAAGATGAAGAACTCCCATTATATCAACAAAGTGGAACCCCTACCTGGACATCTGTTTCTGATATAGGAAAACGATATAATAGGGAAATGTTTACAGTAAGTAATTATATGACTGTGGAGGAGTTGTTTATAAAGGCTATCCAGGTTTTTATGATCAGTTCAACTTCTACTAAATTAATTGTTAAACAACTTGAAAAACCGTTAAACTTGGAAGTGATTGAAGATAATATCGTAAAAACCGGATTTTCCTTAGAAGATTCCAAAGAAATGCTTAATTTTTTTCAAAAGGTTAGACAAGGGATGAGTATAAGTCTTAATGAAGTAGAACTTGTGACTCGCTTGGCTTTAAGGAAGTATGTTTGGGTGCAATTAGAATCAGAAACAATGTTTGTGAGATTTGATTATGATTATTATGTTGATATTGGGAGTACAGAACGATGTGATGATGCTGTAAAACAAGTGTGTGATATGAACCTGTCAGTTAATCTATGGGGCAAACCTTATCCTTTTAGCAGTCCTACTTAAATCTTGATCGGCTATATGCCCTTCAAGGTCTTTTTTAATTTTTAGAATGAGTTGAATAGAGTTACGCTGTGCAGGTCAAAAGCTTTCCATCAATTTATTTTTGCAATATGGCAAAGTCTACACTCCTATTGCAACAAGTTGTCTTTACCTATGAATAAAAGATTGAACATTCCGTCACTGTCAGGAACAGTAAGTAAGAGTATGGTATTAGAGGTCAAGAAGGATCAAGTACGCCTGCACCTATCCATTGATGAAGCGCAAAAAAAGGAAGAGGCCATATGATTCTACTTGTTACGCCTTATACAGCAGAAGGACACAGCGGCTTTTAAAGCCCATCTGAGGAAGGTGATAGCGAGTTGGGACTAAGAATGACCACCCTATTTATCCTAAAAGTGAATAAGGAGGTTTTAAATGGTTTTTAGTTATGAAGAATATGAAGAGTATATTCATGAAGATTATAATGAGTTAATAGAAGAAAAAATGAGTAGAGGTGAGGCAATAGCAAGAACATTTAATGAGTATGACATGTTAGCTAAAAAAAGTGAAACAGATAAAGCGCTATTTTGCACAATAATTTCAGAAATATCACTTTCTCATGAGAAAATTCCATATACTTTTAAGAATTATATGGAACAGTCACTAACTGAATTGGATTTTAAAGTAATTAAGCAAGAAAATAGTTTAACTTTAGAACAATATATTGATTTGATTAATCGAAAAGACTACGTTTTACAAGAGCTGAAAAAAAAGCCGTTAGATTATTATCCAAGAGTTTGTTGGTATTACGAAGAATTAATAGAAAAAGTTCAAAAATTTATTAATAGTTTTTTGATAGAAAATGAAAGTACAGATACAATTGTCACCGGTGTGTTGCAACGATTTGAACGAGATTGTAGGAATACTAACAGTGAGAAGTTCAGTGTCTATACAACAATTGCTGAAAATTTGTACATCCAAGGATTAACAGGAGTGGATGGTATTGAAGATGTTAAACATGTATTGCAATCGTTCAGTATTGATGATGTATTTGATGAGCAATTAACTGAAGATGAACAAGAAAAGTTAGCTGATCGAATTAATAGTGTTTTAACTAAATTAAAATGAAATTGTGGGTGTTTAATCGCTAAAAGACAATAAGTTAAAAACTATTTTCTAATAAGACATAATTTCTTAATATTTTGAGCCCATAAACTATTCAAAACATGGTTAAAAGGGCTTTTTTATTTTATTTACTAGAATCATGATTATTATGAAAGGACATAGCGGCTTTTACAGCCCACCAGAGGAACTGTTAAAGAAATTAGAGATATGACTAAGTAAGAAAGGAGTTTATATATTGTTCTGTATAAATTATAAGGTAATTTTTGATGATATTAGTGAATTAAAAGGAGCAGATGGGTATTTTCAAATCCAAGTTGATGATGAGATATATGGTCTCTATCTTCAGGATGATTTGGACTCTTTTTCTGTCTCTGTATATTGGTGGTTTGTATATTTCTTACGATCAATACAATTAATAAGAAATGAAAAACTAGTTATATTAGCGACATAGAAACACCTCGAGTTTGGATTGAATAAAAAATTTGATGATGACAAAATAACTATCAGTGAAGTACATGCTGATAAATTAGACGGTACACAGGCAATTGAATGTCACATGCATTCCAATATAACATACCCAAATTCGAGTAATAAACTTGTATTATTGAGAGATTTTGAAAGCGAAGTGTTGAAAAAGGCTAAAAAATATTTAGATGATTTAAAACAATTAAATGATAATAGACATCCTTATATATTGAAATTTGAGTCTTTAATTGACTACACTGAAAGTCAATAATAATAATTATCCATGGTAATAGTCGGAATAGGATAGATACATAGAGCAAAGGCATGTGACAATAAAAAATAGGTCAGATTGTAAAGCAATGCCCATCCACAATAATTAGACGGAGAAATAAAATAATGGAGAAAAAATATCAGGAATATGTTACCAAAAGTGCTATTGAAGGACTTGTAAAGAAAATCAAATTACCTGCCCCAGATGAGTTTTCACAAGATTGGGAGTATGAGGTATCGGATTCCTCAAAAGTAGGCGAGTTTTTATATGCATATAAAAATATAGAATTAAATAAAGAGGAAAAATTTGCTTTAATGATGATTATTATCTCATCTTACAATGATGCTATATTAGAAGGGAAAGTTGAGAAGAGTTGGGCTAGTTTCATTAGGTATCATCTTCTTGAAGATATTAATATTCATAAGAATAGTATTTATTATTGGGCTTTGTTGGATGAGGATGATTTAGAAAATTGTTTTGCTATAACTGCTTTAGTAAGGGAGATCCTAAATGTAGCCAATTTAGATAATCAAGATTAAATTTCTGAATTATAGCTACCATAACAAGATTGTATAATGTAAAAAAAAGCAAAAAAACTTGATAAACTTTCAAATGTTTATTTCAACTTAATTAAAAAGAAGGAATAAGCTTTTTTTGTAATTATAATCTAATACATGAATAGTTATGAGGAACTATATTAGTCGAAATGATAAAAAAACAAATAAGAATACCTATACATATTTGTAAAATATTCAAATTAATTGTAAGTTGATAATATAAAATTAATCAATAATCTGGAAGTGGTCTTAATGAGATTATAAATAAAAGAAAATTTCATTATTGGATATCCCTAAAAGGAGGCAAACATAATTAAGGTTCTTAAGAACAAGGAAATAATTCAGCTTTTAGAATTACATAAAATTTGGATTTATACTCTTGGTCAAGAGGGGAAACAGTTAGTACTGATGAAGTAGGCTTAACAGAAATTGAGTTAATAAACTATCCGTTACATCAAGCCTATATTACTGATTGTATTTTTAATGGTATGGACTTGATAAATATAGACATGCATTCCTCAACTATTTGCTCTTCAAATTTTGTATTCGCAAATCTAGAAAATGCTGATTTCTATAAGGCTGATGTTTCTTATGTAAATTTTACAAATGCAAATCTTCAAAACGCACGATTTGCTAGGAGTGCCTGTATTGAAACTATATTTAATAATGCAAATTTAAGTAATGCATTATTAGTAGGGGCACTTTTTAATAAGGTAGATTTCCGCAATGCTAACCTTCAAAATGTAGATGTTAGCGAATCGACATTTGAAAAAGTGTTGTTGAAAGAAGCAAAATTAGAAGGTATACGAGGACTAGATGATGCTTTTATTGAAAGCATCAATGTCGGTTCACCTGAACAACCAATACTTTTTGTAGGTAAGAAGATAAACGATGATTACAAACAAATGCCAAAAATAGATTATGAATTTAACTTTATTAGGGTAGAAACAGATATAAAAATTACTAGACTGGATTTTTGGGAGACGAATTAAGAATAAAGGATTGTAAAAAATGGAATAATTAAAGGAGAGTATTAATGCTAAACCCCAAAAAATTAAAGATGTCTTTTAAAAGATATTGCAATAATTTTGTTAATGGAATTAAATTTGAAGATGTGGTAGAGAAATATGAAGTCAGTAAAAGTAAAATTAATAATATAGTTAATTTTAATGATATAGAAAAAGATCATATTTTATTAATAAATTTAAACAAGATTTCATTATATTATTTATCGAAATGGAAAAATGAAGTGTTGATTGATGGTGGAATTAGTTCTGATGGGTTAAAAACTATGCAAATAGTGGTGTTTTATCAGTGTATGGCACATGAGCTTTATCAAATTAAATATCCTAAAATGTTTTTGAGTTACTCTTTTGATGAAGCTATAAAAGCCTTAATTCATTTCACGATGTTTGGGTGGGAGAGAGAAGAGAAAATATTATTTGATTTTATTCTAGAGCATTTTGGTAAGCATTTAATGGATGCGAATAATTGGAACAAACATACATGGTTCTTATTAGAACTATACTTACAATATAGAAATAAGACAATTGTTGGGACAAACCAAAATTTATTTATTGCTGTTAGAGAACATTTTCAAGAAGCGGATTTAGAATTTGGCTTAATACCGGAAGATTTAGATATTTATACTGAAGTGTTAGAACATTGGGCTACACCTCAACTAGATGAAATTAATACTTTAATAGATAAAATGTCGGTGTTTCATTCAATTTTAGCTTCTGAGTTAGGAGAATCTATTGAGTTCGGCGATTATAGATATGGATTTTATCCCTACGAAATTTTGTTCCTAATACATGTAAGGAAAAAGCATGGATTGCCTGTTCCTGAACACTTTGACGATTTTTTAATGAACACACCGGAAGCGAAAATGATAATAGATGATCCTGAACCATATCCTGAATGGGACCCTTTATTGGGCCAAGTAGATAATTTTTATCGAAAAAACTATCCGAAGTATATTCCAAACAAACATGGGGAACTATTCCAATAGTTAGGTAGGAGGAAAATGAAAATGTCTGATGAGAATATCGTATCGCTTATTTTTGAAGATAGTGACGATTTAGATGTCATTTTAAATAATTCAGAAACGCAGAGTATACATACAAGTGTATTAGAACATGGATTGTTTACAAAAAGATTTCTTTATCTTGATTTTAAAGGTGAAGAAAATTATGAGATTGTAAACTATATTTTAGATTATGAATTTAACCTTAATATTGAGTTAGCTTCACAAGAAGAGCTTGAGAAGTTAGGAGAATTTGAATATGAGTTTTTACCTAAAAAGGTGAAAGAAGTCAACAAAGTCATTTCTTCGAAAGAATATGGATTATAGGTGAGGAACCAAATGGTTAAACATAGAGCACCATTAAGATCCTGGAAAACTGCAACTTGTTGATTATGAAGTACACAGTGTATCAAAACATACAGGCGGTAGGGCTTATTGGGCTGGTGGCTCTGTTGGGCGAAAAGGTAAGATGAATAGAAGAATTAAAAACAAATTATGGAGATGTTTTAATGGGAAAAATAATATGGCAACATGTACATGAACCAGTAGACGAAAACACCATCAAGAAAATTGAAGATTCTTTTGGAATTAAGTTTCCTCATGACTATAAAGATTGTATAGTGAAATTTAATGGTGGTCGTCCAAAACCTAATATATTTAACTTTGTTGATGATGGAGAGGGAACATTAGGATATTTACTAAGTTTTACAAGAGATCCTAAAATAGAAACAGTTTATGGTCTTATCTCTGAGTATTTACCAGAGTACGTATTTCCATTTGCAACTGACTCTGCTGGAAATATGCTGTGTTTTGACTACCGGAAGGATAAACATTCGCCTTTAATAGTTTTTTACGATCATGAAGAAGAGGATGAAGATGCTATTGAATCTGTATGTGAATCTTTTACAGATTTACTAGAATCGCTTCATTATGATGAAGACAAATATTAGAGAAAAGAACGACTAAAATCAGGTGTGATGATTAATCATTTTTATACATTCGAAGAGGCTGATTTCCGCTACGGGCTACTCGCTTTCCAGCGGACGAGCGTCGAGCCGCTCCTCCGCTGATGTTGCCGCTGCCGCTACGTTAGCACTACGCTTTCGCACAGAAAATATTCGCTACGTGCATGGTCTTTTCTGTCTCACTTTCCCGCGGGAGTCGAGTAGCCCATAGCTGTGACGAATTAAAGATAAAAGATTGGAATAAATAACTTGATTAATTAAGGAGAGAATAATGCTAAACCCCAAAAAATTAGAGTTAGCGTATAGAAGGTACAACAAAAACTTTGTTGATGGGATAATATTTGAGGATGTAGAAGAAGATTACAAAGATAGTCAAAATGAAATTACTACTATTGTTGATCTAAATTCTTTAGAAAAGGATCATATTTTATTAATAGACCTAGATTCAATAGCATCGTATTACCTTTCGAAATGGAAAAAGGATGTATTAGTTAATGGTGAAAATAATACAGAAGATTTTAAAAAAATAATGATTATTGTTTTCCATCAATGTATGGTACAAGACCTATATAAAATCCGTTATCCGAAAATGATTGTTGAATACTCTTTTAGAGACGTTATAGCAACCTTAATTCATTTCACGATGTTTGGGTGGGAGAAAGAAGAAAAAATATTATTTGATTTTATTGTAGAGCATTTTGGCTGTCGTCTAATGGATGCAAATAATTGGAACAAACATACATGGTTTTTATTAGAACTATACTTGCAATTTAGAAATAAGACAATTGTTGGAACAAACCAAAATTTATTTATTGCTGTTAGAGAACATTTTCAAGAAGCGGGTTTAGAATTTGGCTTAATACCGGAAGATTTAGATATTTATACTGAAGTGTTAGAACATTGGGCTACACCTCAACTAGATGAAATTAAAACTTTAATTGATAAAATGTCTGTATTTCATTCGATTTTAGCCTCAGAGTTAGGAGAATCTATTGAGTTTGGTGATTATAGATATGGATTTTATCCCTACGAAATTTTGTTCCTAATACATGTAAGGAAAAAAATTGGTTTACCAGTTCCCAACCATTTTGATGATTTGCTAATGAATACGCCAGAAGCAAAAATGACAATAGGGGATCCTGAACCATATCCTGAATGGGACCCTTTATTGCGACTAATCGATAATTTTTATAGAAAAAATTATCCAGATTATATTCCAAACAAACATGGGGAACTATTTCAATAGTTAGGTAGGAGGAAAATGAAAATGTCTGATGAGAATATCGTATTGCTTATTTTTGAAGATAGTGACGATTTAGATGTCATTTTAAATAATTCAGAAACGCAGAGTATACATACAAGTGTATTAGAACATGGATTGTTTACAAAAAGATTTCTTTATCTTGATTTTAAAGGTGAAGAAAATTATGAGATTGTAAACTATATTTTAGATTATGAATTTAACCTTAGTATTGAGTTAGCTTCACAAGAAGAGCTTGAGAAGTTAGGAGAATTTGAATATGAGTTTTTACCTGAAAAGGTGAAGGAAGTCAACAAAGTCATTTCTTCCAAAGGATATGGATTATTCTCTTACCCGACTACTGGTGACTTTTACGCTCTATTCATTGCTAAATTAGAGAATAAAAAGGAATTATTACAAGTCGAGTTACTTGAAGACGAATACATCCCTCATAAAGAAAGGTTTATCCAGTATTTTTACTAAAAGTATAATAAGAATGTTTCCTGATTCAAATTTTTGTACTGTTGAGTTTGTACGAGATGATGGATAACTTTTAATTAGAAAGGTTGATTATGGTTTAACTCATTCCATAATCAGCCTTTTATTATTAAGCGGGAGTAGGTGCTGAGTACGCAAAAGTCAATGACAATATCACCTTTGCAGGCAAAAGTATCTCGATGAGCACCAAGAAATACATGCGTTTGACATGTCGTTGAAGCAGTTTCTTCCACCAATATACAAGGACAGGTTAGAGATAGTTCTATGGTATGTGAGCACGTAATAGGATTATTACTCTGTTTCAATATGTATTTAATTTTGGATGTAAAACGGGTTTGAATCATTATTCCTGATTTAATTTTACAAGTTTTGTATTTTTTATTACTTATCTACCTTTTTTGTATTTTTCGTTAGTAATTGATTGAAATTATTGTAAACTAAGTTCTATAGGACGACATAATCCTAATCGCTGAAATGTATTAGGGTTATTAACTTAGTTCTAAGCAAGACCGTATTTTTGTAAAAAACACTTACTTTGGAGGATGACTTTATGAGTAGGAAAAGAACAATATTTACGGCTTTTCTTTGTTTTTTTAGTATGATCCTTGTCCTTTCAGCTTGCAGTGTTAAAGAGTCAGAGACAACAGCTCTTAAAAAGGAAGACGATAAATTTGAAAAATTGGCAGAGGAAAAGAATAAAGAATTTGATCTTGAATCGATTGAACTGACAACTTATAGCGAAGAAGTTGGTTTAAAGCTAAAAGAGCCTGTATATCAGAAATTTGCTGTAAATAAGGAAGTAAAAGTTGAAGGTGAAATTGAAAAGTATTCTCTATTAAAATCTGATTATGTATGGATAAAGGTCTATTCTAATGAAGGAGGACCTGCTGGTAATCAACATGAATATTATGCGCCTATTCAGGACGGTAAATTTAAGCAGGCGATTCATTTTTTTAATGGAGAGGGTGAGTATCGAGTAACGGTTCAACTGCCTAGTACTGATGTTGAAAATTATTATTATGATACAGCTATTTTTGAAGTTTATAATGTGAATCCTGACATTCAGCGTGATATCTCCTATACGCCATTTGGTCAGGACGCAAAACTGACGCTAAATTTAGATTCGAATTACGTGGAAACAGAGGAGCTATTTCAGCTTAAAGGAGAATCCGGCAATTTAAATGACGAGGATACGATTTTAATTAGACTCGTTAAGGATTCGGAATCATGGCAACATCCCATTCCTATCAAGGAAGGAAAGTTTGCCTATGATGTCCCTTTATTTTACGGGGAAGGGTTGCATAAGTTGGAGGTTCTAGTTCCGGATAAAGAACGAGAAAATTTTTTTCAAATAGCTACAACAATTTTAATTGAAAACAAGTCTAAGCATGTTATGAAGCCGATTGAGTATTCTAATATCTATTTAGAACGAGGCGTAACATTAGAATATCCTTTATTTGGAGGAGAAGAGTCAGACGGGACTTTTCGAATTAAAGGCTCCATTGACCCTAAAGCTGAATTTGCTTCAGAAACTACACATATTTACATCACGTCCAAAAAAGGCGAGGATGAAGCTTTAGACGTTATTCCTGTTAAGGATTTCAAATTTGATGACTCATTTTATTTGAGATTTGGATCAGGAACATATGAGGTGACCGTTAGCGTGCCCGAAATCAAAAAAGAAAACAGTGATTACTTTAAATATTTTGGCTTTGCACAGTTTGAAGTAGAATCAAATGCACTTAAGGATGAGCGTGACCTTCTCCCTTCACGAGGGGTACAATCAGATGCACCTCAAATTCAAGAGCTGGCAAAAGATTTAACAAAAGGGAAAAGTAGCGAACGGGAAAAAGCAAAAGCTATTTATGATTATGTTGCAAAAAATATAGGTTATGATGTTAAAAAATATGAAAATGATGAATTTAAATGGGATGACAGTGCTTTAAAAACACTCGAGCTTAAAACAGGAGTTTGTCAGGATTATGCCTATTTAACGATTGCACTCCTTAGAGCAAGTAATATTGAAGCAAGATTTGTAGAAGGTCGAGCAGGTGGCATTTGGCCAGGACGACATGCATGGGTTGAAGCTAATATTGATGGCAGCTGGCTGACGATGGATTCTACTTGGGGTGCAGGTTATTTAGAAGATGGAAAATTTGTGCCGAAATTTAATGAGGCTTATTTTGATCCAAATATGGAAGAATTCAAAAAAACACATACACGTACAGGTGTAGCTTATTAGTTCGTTTTATCGAGAAAAATCCTAAATTTATCGACTAATATTTCGAATTTATCGAAACTTTTTTGCGATTTATCGAGAAATTTACAGTAGAAAGATAAACCTTGATAGGCAAAATTATTCCCGTCAAGGTTTTTTGACTCAGTGAATCACTTAATCGATTTAGAAAGATTTTGCCTTTTGTAAGTCATTTTTAGTTTCCCTAAAGTCTTGTTGTTTAATGCCTAAATAAGTGATTGATCTCCAAACATATTCTAATGGCCCGAAGGAGAATTTGGATAACCACAGCTTACTAAAAATCATTTGTAGCACAAAAATGACAATGGCAATGATGATGGCTGTCGTTAAGTGAAGTTTTCCGTATACGCCAAACGCAAATGGCCCAAATAAAAATGTACAAATGATTGATTGGCCAATATAGTTTGTGAATGCCATTCTTCCAGGGAACGCTAACCACTGTAAAACTTTCTTCCCATTAACCGTTTGATAGATGAAGATCAAGCTAATAGCATAAAAGATTGTAAGGAGTGGCGAGCTCATATGTTGAATTAATTGAGCAGCTGATGCATTTTCTAAAAAGAAAGGTAGTATCCAGCTCAATGTGCCACCAGTAATAAATGTCAGTAACCAAGTAATGAAAAATCCTTTTCGATAGTCTTCAAAACGCTGAATCCATTTTTTCTTCGCAACGGCTGCCCCGAATAGGAACATTAGTAAGAACGGAAGATTTGAGAATAAATAAAAAATAGGGTTACCTAAAAAAAGGATATATAATCCATTACGCATTGTATAAAAAGTTCTTTCCATAAGGTTGGCATCCATTAATTCTTGAATGTTTCCATTTTGATGGGCATCTATTGTAACTTGCATGAGCTGACGACTTTCCTCTGACATAGTCATGGTCATAGTTGGATTGGAAGACAGAGCTCCTAGCGTAAAAACTCCAAAAAGTAAGCTATATAAAATAATGCTAATGATTAACATGGCATTAGGTTTTAACTTATGCATGAGAAGAAGTAATAACCCTAAAATTGCGTAGTCTGTTAAAATATCCCCAAACCAGATGAAATAGGCATGAATACAACCGAAAATAAATAACGCAATAAGTCGTCGAGAATAAATTCCCCAGAAGTTTAATTGCTTTGCGGCTGCTCTTTCCTGCATGATGACCATTCCAAAACCGAACAGCATGGAAAAGAGCATAATAAATTTTCCATCGACAAACATAGTAAGAAGAGATTTGACTGTGTAATCAGCTTGATTCCAAAAAGAAGTCCATTCATTTTTAAAACTTGGATCTTCCTGCATGTAGACAGGATAAAGAAACCAAACAATATTGGCTAGTATGATTCCAAATAATGCGAAACCCCTTAATACATCGATTGTTTCTATCCGCTCCTTGGCCGATATAGGTGAAAGCTTTTGTTTCATGTACATCATCCTTTTAATTGTTATTTTGTTCCTTCAACAAATAGGTTATTGCTGAAAACTTTTACTAATGAAACTTTAAATGATAATTATCAAGATTTTATAAGGAAAACTAGGATATCGTAATTTTTATAAAATATTTCAAGGGGGAAATTTACCGTCGAATTGGATGATCCAAATATAGTTAGATTGGAAATTTATTTACAACGAACTATTGTTGATACTATAGTAAAAAGTACATAAAACATATAGACATGGGTATTTAATTTATCACGAAGTAAAGGGGAGTTTGTATGCTGGAAAAACTTACAGATATTTTTAAGAATAATTCCGTTCAAGATATTTACTTAGTTGGTTTTGTCGATATTGAAGATGGAGCTGCGGGGTTCTATCCTGATATGCGTTTACCATCCAGACCTCTTAATCTTAAAAAAGGATGATTTAAATGAGCATTTTTGATGAAATCAGTACGATGTTTTCGATAGAGTCTAAAGAGTCACCTGCAACAAAGAGGCAGATTAAAGAACTTATGGATTTCTCTACAATAGAAGTTCCTGCTGACTATATTGAGTTTATAAAGGTTGCAACAGAAGTTGAGATTAATGTGAAGAATGAAATGTACATACGTATTTGGGGGCCAGCAGACAGTATTGAAATGAATGAAGCATATTATATCCAAAAATATATTCCTAACTCACTAGCAATTGGGGATGATGAAGGGGGAAATGCTCTGATTTATTTGGAAGGTAAAAGAGGCTTTGGGCTTTATATGATTGGTTTTGGAAATTTGGATATAGTTGATGCAGTGTTAATCGCGCCTTCTCTTACGGATTTATTAGTAAATAATTTCGGTTTAGATCAAGTAATGAGTGGATATGAATAATTATTTGGAAAGCTATACGTAGGGCAAACAAAAGATTAGCATTATATTTGTAAGGTGTAACATTGGGAATCTTTTAAGCTACAAAATATAGATTCTTATAAAAAAGAAGGGTATGAAACTAGGATGCAAAATGAAACCACTGGTATTTTAGATTTTATAACAGAACAGTTTGGTCCCATTAATAATACAATCAGTGAAATCGTACCTGGCAGTAGGGTGGCGATCGATATTCAAGTTATACTGCCGTCGCAAGAACATGATTTTATCACTCTTGTAACTACAGGAATGAGTGATTGTGCAATGGATGATTCAGAAGAATGTAAGGGAAGTAAGTACGCTGAATTAGTCTTAAAGTTGCCTGCAAATTGGCCAATAAGTAGAAATGAAATGACGAAGCAAGATTATTATTGGCCATTGCAGTGGTTGAGAATGGTCGCTCACATTCCACATCAATATGATGAATGGTTAGAGGAAGGAGTCATGCTGCCAAATGGGGAACCTCCAACTCCATTCGCTTCCAATACAGCATTATCGTGTATTTTAATCAGTACATCTAAAGGAATGAGAAGTTTTATAGATTCGGAAAATAGAAGTATTAATTTTTATACGTTAATACCTATTTATACAGAAGAAAGAATGTTAGCTTTACAATACGGACATGAATATATAATAGAAAGATTTGAAGAGTCTGGTATTACAGACGTACTTGATATACAAAGAGAGAGAATAAAGAAAAAGGGAAAATTCAAGGATATAGGAAAATTTAAAGAAATTTCATTTAGAGGTAGAGTTGCATATGGCATAAGTTGTTTTGAAAACGCAATAATAGCATTAAACTATGATCTTAATAGCTGGAAAATCGTTGTAAATTACCTCTGGGAATTCACAAATTCCAATAATTTAGATGATTGTAATTCAGCAACAGCTGAATTAATCCCAGAAAGTCTATTGGAATCTAAAGAATATGATGAAGACGACTTTGAACGTTTAACTGAAAATGAATTTTATTATTTGTATAATTTATATCAAAAAAATGATGAATCTATTAATACATTATTATCAGACATTCATGAGCTTGGACAAAGTCATGCATATAGTAGTATAAGTGGGTACGGTGAAGATAGTTTAAATTCTTTAGAGATACTTATTTATACTATGATTAAAAACAATTATCCATTACCGGACATTAAGCTTTTTGAAAAATCTTCTATTAGAGAGGATAAAGGCTGGGGTAATAAGTTTGATGGAACAAAATTATCAAAAATCCTTTAGAAAAATCCAATACATACTAGCGACTATAAATATCAGAAAATCATAGGGAGAACTCATGGAGTGTTTTAAAGATTTCACTTATTATTTGAGAAATCATTTAGAAAACGTAATAAATATTGGATGAATAAACAAACGACAAAACTATATGAACGGAGACGTATCAAAAGTTTTTTTGAACGATTACTTCAATACCGTTCAATTAGTTATGGATACTGACATTACTCAAAATTTTAAAAGGTAAAAATTCTTATGAGGTGAATAAATGGAGATAAATCAAGATATTCTGTAAGACCGAAATATAAAAAAAGCGCACCTCTTCGGTACACACGATGAATGACCATCTATCCTAATTTTTTTCGGATAGATGGCTAGTTTGCACATTTGGCTTGGATTTTTTTCGACCAAGGCATGTAATTATTTAAAATCTCTGGTTGCTGGTGAATCGGTAAATTTGGCAATTCTGTCATTAACATCACTAGGTATTGATAGAAATCGATGCCATTCTTCCGTGAAATTATTTTTAATAGAAGGGAATTAATATGAAAAATCTTAAGAAGGTCGAACTTTCTCAGCTGAGTGATATTAAAGTTGAATATTATACTGGGGTTTCAGAAGAAATCGAAATATTAGTAATAAAGTATTCTGGTAAATACGGGTTCGGATCTGCTGGAAATACTGATGCTATTTATATGAATGCTATGGGAAAGGCAGCAATAGAAGCATGGGATCCTGGTGCCATTATTATTGATCTACAAGATTTAATTTACGAGTGGGGAGATATGCTAGAATATGCTTTTAATATTAGTACAGATGACACATTACCATTAGCTGTTATTGTCGGATTGGGCTGTGATGAAGCAGTTAGAACATTATTATTAGGAATTGATAGTAAAGAATCAATCGATAAAATTGGATGGATATTTAAAGATCTCGAGGCGGCTTGGAACTATATTCGTAAATGGAATGGAAGTGAGTAGAGTGATTGATAACAATTCACCAATTGTTCCTTGGGAAGGACTTGGAGGGATTAAGCTTTATAGTCATATAAGCCAGTTCTACGATTTAATTGCTAATATGGATGAGAAGTCAAGGTTGTTTACAAAGTTTTTTATAAGATATGAAATTAAAGATTCTGTAGACTTGTGGTTCAATTTGATGAATGGGAAGCTCTTTAAGATAACGGCATTGAAAGATTACAAAGGGTTATTATTTAACAAGATACATATTGGGATGCATATTGATGAGGTGCTTCAAATAGAGCAGAGTTTTGAATAGGATGATTTTGAAGAAGTTTACGTTAGCTCAAAGGGTATATATATCGAAACTGATCCAGTCGAGCATACAGTATTGTGGATATCGGTATTTGTTAAAGAAATAGATAATGATGATTTTGAGAGAGGGTATTGGTAACGAGTGCTTATGGAGAATTTGTCGATAAAAACGAGAGATATACTACTCTTCTGGAAAAGCATATAATAGGCACACAAGAACATCCAATAATTCTAGTAGGCGAAGAGGCAAGACATTGGTTACAAAAGAATAGTTCCAGTATTGAAACGTCTTAAAATGACAAGGGAGAGGTAAAAATTATGGCTTATGAAGAATTAAGCAAGGAAGTTTCGTATGCACTTCGACACGCGCCATGGGAATATGAATTAGAAATAGATGATGAGGGCTGGGTATCTCTAGAACAATGAAGAGATGCTTTTTTAGCCACTCCGAAGTGGAGCAAGTTAGAGGTTAATGATTTTATTGACATGGTCAATATGGCAGAGAAGAAGCGTCATGAGATATATGGAAATAAAATTAGAGCGTTATATGGGCATTCAAATAGTATCCATAAGATAGCAAAAGAAGAAAGCATACCACCAAATGTATTGTATCATGGTACGGCTAAGAGATTTCTGGAGAAAATCAAGATGGAGGGACTACTTCCACAAGCGCGACAGTATGTACATTTATCAGTCGATATGGAGACAGCTATGCTCGTTGGAAAAAGAAGAGATCATGCACCTCGAATATTGAAGATTAAAGCAAAAGAAGCCTATGACCAGGGTGTTAAATTTTACTATGGAAACGATAATGTTTGGCTAGTGGATTCGATTGATGCTAAGTATATTGAAAATATTAATCAATAAATTAATTTTTGGGATGATAATATGTTCGTTTGGTACATACACAGGATGGTGAAAAATGTTTGAATTAAAAAATATTACAGACTTAACTAAATATGAACCTGCAAGCGAAAAAGAAATACTTGCCATTGAAGACATGATGAATCTTAAGCTACCCGCTGAATATAGAACTTTCCTCAAATACACTAATGGTCTCTCTACTGCAGGTGGTGTGTTGATTTACGGGACAGAAGAAATAATAGAGAGAAACGAAACTTGGGAAGTGAATGAATATGCAAAGGGCTATGTTGCAATCGGTGATGACGGAGGCGGTACTGTCTTTTTAATGGAACTCGATATAGCAGGTACGGTTTTCGCAGTGGGTTGCGGAGATATGAATCCACAAAATGCATCTATCATTGCCGTAGATTTTAAAAGTTGGATTGATAGTGGTTGTTTTAGTAAGTCAGAGGAAGAAGAGTTAGGTGACCCTATTGTTACTTGTAATATTGTGTTAACAGCTTCACCAAATGGGGGATTAAAAGATTTAGTTGAAATAAAAAATGTTCTGCACATAAAGATCGCTGCTTTTGATTTACTAAAGTGTTCTAAAAATCTTCCTTGTGAACTTGTTAAGGACTATTCTTACGATCAGGCTATAAAGCTTATTGAATCATTGGGGGCAATTGGACAAACACTAAAAGTAGTTCCTTTAAGTAAAAAAGAGTAAAAAATTATATATTACTTAGGCTTATTCCAACCAAAAGGGTGAGAAGGAATAAGCTTTTTATTTTGTAATGATGGCGTAAATGGTGATTTGTGATAATAATCTGACAATTCAAAATCAAAAAATGTCTATTAAGCAAAAATACTACATTATCTATTATTTTTTAGTATTTTATAGAAAAAATTGTTGAATGTATAAAATAAGGTTGTATAATGAAGTTGTAGCAATGTATTTGGTTATTTATTCCTTGGTAAATAATTGGTAAAGTAACTTTGGGAAAAATGTGGCTACAACAAACGCAAGAAAATAACTAATGAAATGAGGAGATTTTAATGATGAACATGATTCAATTTTTAGAGCAAAATCCGTCGTTGGTAACATTGTTAAAAGAAAAAAAAGCTTCTCTAGTTGGTGTTTCAAAGCTTGAACAGAAGGCAATTATTGAATCGTTCGATGAAGAGTTACGCATGAAAAGTCGAATTTGGCAAAGTTAAAAAATTTTAATTATTTCTGGCTTGCTATAAGTGTCTACCTTTTTTTAGGGTTATATTTGCTCTATGTCACTTATAGCGCGCCTTTTTTAAGTATTGAAATAGATGATGAAAATGGACAATGGTTGATTATCGATCCTTATTATAAAGAGTGGGCAAATAAACAAGACATAGAAGTTGGAGATATTGTTTTAGAAGTAGATCATATTCAAATTACTGATTTACCTAGAATTATGTACGACTCAGTTATACTATCTGCTAAGGTTTTAACGATTCTAAAAGCTGATGGAAGAACGATTGACATACAAATAAATCATTTAGATATTCCGCAACAATTTTATTATTTGTTAATAGTCCCTGCTTGTTTTTATTTCCTAACTCTAATTATCTCGATTTATTTATATTACAAACAAAAAAAAGATGTGCTATTGAACTTGCTTAATATGTTTATACTCACTGTTTCATTGGCATATGTTAGCATCGGAGCATCTAGCAAATTAAATAACATCGGAATAATTGTTAATAGTGGTAGCTTGCTATTATGTTTGGTGTTTTTAATACACTTTTTAAGAAATTATTTTAGTTTTTTAGAAATAGAGTGGGCTTTATTTAAAAAAATTCAAGTGTTTTATACAATACCATTGATTGCGGTCATTCTTAGTATTTTTAGTATTATTTATCCATTTGCAAGACCAATAATCTCTAATACAATTTTATGGTTATTTTTTGTATTGCTTATTTTAATTATTGGCACATTAATAATTTGTTATTTCAAATACAAAACACCGCAATTAAAAGTATTATTATCAAGTATCATTATTCCTTTTCTACCATTTCTATTTCTGTATGCGTTGCCTTTTATATTCTTCCATAAAGAAATAGTTTCAGCGGATGTATGCTCCTTATTCTTAATGCTTATACCTTATAGTTTTATATTTACACAGCTCACTGAACGTATATTTGATATGGAATATTTTATTACGCGTTTGCGCCATTATATTAATTTTTCATTTGCTTTTACGATTTGGCTATTAATGGGCCTTTATTCGTTTACTGATTTATCTATTTCAAAAATGACGGAAATATTCTTTTTTGCCTTCTTATCATTAATAGCACTTTTCTACATTAAAGAGAAAGTAGATTATCGAAAGCGAAAAATTCTTTTTTCAACAAAAGGAGATTATATCCATCGATTGTATAAGACAGTTGAAAGTATCGGAAGGGTCGTGAAAATTGAGGACTTACTTGAGAAATTTGTTCAGGAAGTTGCTTTACATCTTGAGATGAATAATGTTTACGTATTCACCTATGATTTGCAAACACATCAAGTTATTTCAACTGGCAAATCAAAAGAATATACACAAAATCAAATAGACGAAGACTTACTTGAGAAACTCCGATTGGGAGATATCAAGAAAACGGATCATTTTTATATTGCCTTTATCCACCAAGATGTTAATTATAAAAGAATACTAGTTGTAGAACATCATAAATCCATTTATCTAAAGGATGAGGAATTATTATGGCTTGAATTACTACTTCTATATTTAAATAATTTCATCGAAAACACTAAAATGGTGGAGGAGCTTCTCGAACAGTTAAAGCATATGAAGGAAGCTGATAAAAGTCAGCTGCCTTGGCTAAATAAGTTACTTTGGTTACGATTTGAAGAAGAAAAATATCAGTTAGCTCAAGAACTTCATGATACGATTTTACAAGAGCAACTCCATATTGCTAGAGAAATGGATGTATGTATACATGCAAAGAAAAAGGCGGATATTCAATCGAACCTTACTAAGATTCATAATCATATGATTGCATCGGTGAATGATTTAAGAGGCTACTGTGAAAATTTGAAGCCACCTTTACTAGATACATTGGGATTAAATGCTGCGCTTGAAAAGCTTATTCAAAAAATACATAGGCGTGCGGATTTTGTTTTAATTTACACAATCGATCGTCTTTACTTAGAGGATGAGCGTTTAAACTTGATGATTTATCGGCTATTCCAAGAGTTATTGAACAATGCCTTGAAGCATTCTTACGCTAATACTGTTGAAATTCACCTATTAGAAACAGAAAATGGTTTTGAAATTAATTATTCTGATGATGGTGTAGGATGTAAAAAGGATGATATCATTCTAGCTGATTCAATGGGGATCAGGGGTATGCAGGAGCGGGTACAGGCCTTTAATGGTCAGTTTTCTATTAACACCAATGTAGGAGAAGGCATGTCCATTCGAATTAAAGTAGATGAAGGAAATCATACCCATTACTTTGGCCAAGACACCTATAATAGAAGGCCAATTCATAGTAGAGGCTAATAGATAAATAATTTCACACCTCCTAACCTTTCGTATTGTGCAGATTTCACAATACTAATATGGATTAGGAGGTTTTGCTATGGTTTTTTTATGACAAATACCAATATTTGTGTATAGTTATATAGAAGGGAGATGATCATCTTCATGGAAATAGAAAAAATGATCCTAAACTATACATCCCAACAAAATGAATTAAGAAAGCGTATATCTCTACAAAACAATTTATCTGAAGATCAAATTAAACTTGTTGCAGGAGTGGATATTGCCTATTGGGGTGAAAATAATAAAGAATATGGAGTTTGTTGCATTCAAGTTTTTGATTTTTGTTCAAAAAAATTAGTGGAACAAGTTGATTACATGGATGAAATTACAACTCCTTATATTTCCGGGTTTTTAGCTTTTCGTGAATTACCTCTTATTTTAGAAGCCGTTAAAAAGTTAAAAACGAATCCAAACCTTTATATGTTTGATGGAAATGGGTATTTACATAAGCGCAATATGGGCGTTGCGACACATGCTTCATTCTACTTAGAAAAACCGACAATTGGTGTAGCGAAAACGTATTATAAAATTGAAAATACGGATTTTATCATGCCGGAAAATAAATCAGGAGCGTTTACTGATATTGTCATTGAAGGGGAAGTATATGGTCGTGCTCTGAGGAGTAGAAAGGATGTTAAACCAATTTTTGTTTCATGTGGAAACGACATTGATTTAGATACAGCAACTAAAATCACGATGCATTTTATTGAAAAGGATAGCCGATTACCAATCCCTACAAGATATGCGGACTTGGCAACCCATCAGGCAAGGAAATTGCATCAAGATGATGTGTGAAAAAATGTCAGTTTATTGTAGAGTGGAGGTTACAAATGAATACGCAAGCTAAAGATTTGTGGAATCGTATAATTGAAAAGAACTCAAAGCTGGGAGCAAATGGTGAAGAAGTATTGAATCTTCAACCAGGTGCTACAGCTGAAGAATTCCAACTAATCGAAAAAACCTTAAGTATTACGCTGCCTGAGGAGATGAAAAGTTTTTATAGCATTTATAATGGGCAAGTTTGGACTTTAGGGGTAGAGCCTTTTGTTAGGAATTTAACACTTTCTCCTATTTCGGAAATAATTGAAAATTGGAAGTTTCTACAGGAAGAATTTGATCCAGATGATTTGCTCCCAGATATAGAGTATGGTGTCGAGGTTAAACCAATGCTTTGGAATCAAAAATGGATTCCGATTGCTGAAAATGGCGGAGGTGACTATCTTTGTCTTGATACAGACCCAACAGAAGAAGGAGTAGTAGGTCAGGCATTATATTTTTGGCATGATTGGGGAGATCGAACAACTGATGCAAAGGGTCTCTTTGAATTTATAGAACGCTGCTTAAATGAAGAAAATGATTGTGATAATTGAAAAAGGAGATAAACGATGATGATTAAGTTGGCAATGAATAAATTAAAGGTTCAATTAGACCAAGTATTTTCACCATTTTTAAATCCACCAGCTTCTGAAGAAGAGATACAGAATGTTGAAAATGAGATGGCAATTCAATTTCCTGATGAATTAAGGGCGTTTTATTTATTGCATAATGGAGAGAAGGAAGGCGGGCCAGGTTTATTTTTTGGATTGCCGTTTTTATCATTAAATGATGTATTGCAGGAATGGCAAATATGGGCGCACTTAGAAGAGGAATATGCATTGGAAGGTGCTTCTTATTCAGTCCCAACTGGATATATAAAAGAGAGGTCTATTAATCGTAATTGGATACCTATTAGTAAAGATTTTGGAGGCAATAACATCGGCATTGATGTCGACCCAGATCATAATGGACGAATAGGGCAAGTCATTAATTTTGGGCGTGATGAGGAAATAAAGTATGTGATAGCAAATCAATTATCGGATTTCCTACTATTTATTTCTGAAACGATTTTAAAGGGGAAATATCAAATTGAACAGGATGAAGATTGTATCTACTGGAATTATGAAAATAGCACCCATTTTTTAGATGTACTAAACGCCATTGAATTGCCAGTTCTAAAACCTGTATCACCGCAAATTTCCAAAGAGGATACAACGAAATGGATGCAAGATTTGGACTCCCAATGGAAAGACATAGTACAAGAAGAGTTTTCGAACCTAGAGAATTTAATGAAAAAAAAGAAACTATATTTAATTGGGATAAAACTCACGAATATTAAACCGTTACGACTTTGTACAGAAGTAAAAGAATTAATCTTAACAAACAATCTATTAACTGATATAACACCTTTACATAACATGCTATCTTTAAAAAAGCTCTATTTAATTAAGAACCCGCTAAGCGATTTAACACCATTAGCGAACCTCGAGTATTTGCAAGAATTAAATATTAATCATACAAAAGTTTTCGATATAACACCGCTAGTAAGTATTCCACGATTAAAAAAATTAGAAATGGAACAAACGGACGTTAAAGATTTTTCAATGCTTCAACAATGTCAAGCGCTTGAATCCTTATCCATTTCAATCGTGAGTAAAGAACAGTTAAAACAAATATCTCAAATTAGTACCTTGAAACAATTATCTATTCACCAGTTGAAAAATATTGAAGAAGAGGATTTATTCCAGTTAAGTCACCTAAAGAACTTACAAGTGATGAAATTTGATAATTGTTATTTGAAAAATGTAGATTGTTTTACATCCAGTCATTCACTACGAGAAATCATTTTACACGATACCGTATTAGAGGGTGGGGGAGCAATTGGTCAACTAAAAAATTTAAGAAGTATAGAATTAAATGGGGCGACGATTGGCAATCTTGAGGTGATTGCAGATTCTTCGTCACTTAAAGTATTTACAGGATCATTCGAGCAGTTTCGAATCTTAAAAGACCTTTTTCATCGAACGATTGACTTTTCCACAATTATTGGTGAGATGACAGATGAGGAAGATCAAGTATGGCATCAGTATTTAGATACCCATAAAATCTAAATTAACATACATGTAAAAGAGGCATCCCAAATTTGAGATGCCTCTTTGATTTTATTTATTATATGCGCTTAGCGTGGGCCCGCAGATATTTTTCAACATCATTATATAATCCTGATTGGTTTGCGTATTTTACGTAGTTTTTGGCGGTACGCAGCCACTCTAATGTAGAGGGATGTACCTCTTCTAAAACGTGCAATAAATCATTCGTCGTAATTGGACGCTCATGACCAGTTGTTAAAATTTCTGCAAGGACATTTTCAGTAGCTAATTCAATCACATTTTCGATGTCTGCACCTGAGAAAAATTCAGTTTGAGCGGCAAGTGTTGCTACATCGATTTCTTCAGCATATCTTCCCGCTAGCTTCAAATTAAAAATTTGTTCTCTCGCTTTTTTATCTGGAGGAGCGACAAAAATGAGGCGATCGAATCGACCAGGTCGCTTTAAGGCATTATCAACATCCCATGGGGTATTCGTAGCTGCCATGACAAGCACTTCATCTGTATTTGTATCGATTCCTTCCATCTCGGTAAGGAATGTATTAATTAAGCTTCTAGAATACTCTGAAGAATGTGAACGACTATAACCAAGTGTGTCTACTTCATCAAAGAACATAATACTTGGCTTTTGCATGCGTGCTTTATCAAAAAAGCCTGATAAATTTTCTTCACTTACTCCAATGTATTGGCTTAGAATATCTGTAATATGAACAGGGTAGAAATTAGCCTTGCATTCACCAGCAGTTGCTTTAGCAATAAAGGTTTTCCCACATCCAGGTGGACCATAGAGAAGAACGCCACCGCCTACTTTTTTTCGAAACTTAGCAAACAAACCTTTGTTGTAAAACGGGCTAATTATACGAAGATTAATCGTCTTTTTTAAGTCGTCAAGGCCAGCAACATCCGCAAAAGTAATTTGCTCCTTACCTTTTTTTACGGTTTTTTTAGAGACTTCACCATCAATAACTTTTAATTTAGGTCCAAGATTTATTTGTCCGTTGTCTTGATCCGACTCGGTTTCGTCACTTTCGACTTCTCCTTCAAGCAATTCTTCTGCAGAAGCGGCAATGGCTTCTTCAGTCTCAATCATCTCATCATTATCATGACCTTCATGCTCAACAACTGGTGAATGGAAATCTATTGAAGTTGTTTGTTGAATTTGAACACTCGCTTCTGTTAATTCATTTATGATTTCCATACGCAATGTATCTTCTGTACAGAGAGAAATGCCTGTAGAATATGCTTGTACGGCTTCTAGCCAACGCCCATTATCTGCAAGTTCTTTTCCAAGCCAATAGTGTGCTTGGGGGTCGGCTGGGCTTTGTTCTACCATTTGTTGTAACCATTTTACTTTATCCATATCGATGGCCCCTTATTTTTCTTAGTCCTTTTACTAATGGAACTGAAATCCATGTGTATAGTGCAAGCACTACATAGCATTGTAAAAATACCATTGCAATATTGTCGACTCCTATTGCAAGTAATAAGAAAGTCATCCCAATACCAACTAACCAAATAATAGCGGGACCTCCTAAACGCTCGATAAAACGGTTAGGTGCTAACAGCGGGTGGGCTGTAATTTCCATTTCTTCTAATATAGAGAGCAATGTTTGATCTTCAGGGTTTAAAAGAAAGGCTTGTCTGTAATATTCTTTCGCTTCTTTTTCATTATTTCGGAATGAGGCATTTATGCCAAGGTTCAATAATTTAGCCATTTCACTATCTGCTGAATTCATATATTGTTCTAATGCAAGGATTTGTTGCTCTTTATTTCCATGCACGCCTTCTAAAATAAAGTTCATACGTAACACATATGAATTTTCTGGATCTAATTCTAATGCTTTATTTATTAATAACTTTGCTTTTTTACGATGGCCTGTCTTTTTCATTAAAACAGCATAGGCAGCATGTGTTTCGGCATCATTTGGATTTAAGCGAAGTGCTTCAAGAAAAGCTTCCTCTGCTTCTCGCCATCGCTCGGTTTGCATGTAAAGATGGCCGAGAAAATAAAATATGATATCCTCATCATAGCCTAATCTTATTGCTTCGTGAAACTGTTCTTCTGCCTCGTCAAATTCGTTTATTGCATAATTACTGTATCCTAACATATACCAAAGTCTGCTGTTTTCAAAATGGTCAGGTAGTTCCTCATTAATAAGTTCGATTACTTGGGGATATTTCCCTATATCGAAATAATGCTCTATGACTTCAAAGGATGGTTCTTCATATTCTTCGTATTCACTCATATTCTATTTATCTCCTTTCCTAAAGTGCTAGTATGAACAAAGTAGTAACAGCCTCAATTAAGCCCGAAATCATACATGCGATAAACCCTGGCCCCCATAATGATTCTGCTTCACCATCAACTGCTAAATGCTCTTTATAGGGTTCGTTTAGAAATGTAAAGAAGATGAAAAAACAAGCAGCCCCAAATAATCGTCCAACAAATTTGATATATTTCTCTTCAATTGGTAGTATTTGTTGTCCGATTGCATAAACGACTGCCAGTTTCGCAATAATGAGTACAATACTAATGATCGTTAGTAGCTGTATGTATTTTTTCTCAATTTTTAGCCATTTTGCGTTTTGGATACCTAATGCTACAATGGCAAAAATACCACCAAACATAGCAACAAAAAATAAATTACTAACTTCGTAACTTCTAGTCCTGTCTACATCATGGCTTGTTAAACTAGGTTTATAAAGATTTTCCATATTATCACCGACCTCCTAATAACAGATGTATTATACATATATTTCTTAATACTGGAAACAGTTTGTTGAGTGGAGTTAAGAAGACGTTATTTCTTCCTGTGTTTCCTGTTGAAATAAAAAGTACTTAGACCTATTTTTTATTTCATATAGTTAAATAGATTATATATTTTAATGAACATAACCGCAAATGTGATAGTGGAGATATCAAATAAGTACTATTTATATTTAAAAAGATAAGTATTATCTACCTTTTTGGATAGATTGCTAAATTATAGGGAAATTTTTAGATTCAGACCGATATAAAATTTAGAAGGTATAAAGGAGGACAAACGTCTTGAATAAAAAGTTTTTATTATCAGTTGCAGCAATACCTGTAGTCATTGTTGCACCAACAGTAGTAGGGGCAGAAGAAACATCAACTATTAAAATAAACGCAGATGCGAAGGTCAATGACATAATCACAGCGGATGTGAAAAATTTACCGTCTAATACATATGTAAACAGTTATCAATGGTACTATATTGAAGCGGATGGTTCTGAAAAACTGATTCCTGGTGCTACAGGCATATCCTTTAAAGTTCCTGCTGAAGCAGAAAAGAAAACGATTATCGTAAAAGCGATCACTTCAAGTGATACTTATAAAAGTAATACATGTACGATAAAGCCATTGCAATTAAGCATTGAAGAACCAGTTTTTGAAGGTTACTCATCAACTAACTTTGTGACACCAGGTGATACTGTTAAAGTGGTAGGCGCAAATGTAATCGATGCAAATGGTACGAAATTAGAAAGTAACCAAATTACATACAGCTATCAATGGTTTTATAAAGTAGGAGAAGTCTTTTCCATTATTAATGGGGCAACAGGAGCAACATATACGATTCCTACGGATGCCTTAAATAAGGAACCGAAAGATATTGTAGTGAAAGTAACTGCGAAAGTAGGTGCACATACACTTGAATCGAATCCCTCAAAAGTACTTACAGTATCGAAACAGCCGACAGAGACATTAACGAAGAATATTGAAGGTTTACTGAAGGATGGCAACAAATATAATTTGACAACAACCTTTGAAGAATTTCAAGCACTTGCGAAAGACTTAGATAAGAAATATCAAGCTCTATCATCTACTGCTAAAGCGAATGTTACTAATTATGAAGTATTGAAAAGAGCACTTGCAGACATTGCAGCTGTCGAAGCATTAAAAGAAAAATTGAATAAAATGGGCAATGTTGATAAAAAGGATTTACCTCAGTTTTTGAAAAATCTTGAAGCGGACTATAATAAACTAGACTATTTACAGCGCAGTTTAGATGTTAATGATGAAATATACAATGCGATAAAATTGGCATTGCATAATCCATCCAATATTGACGAGCTTACGGAAGTACGTGAGATTAATAAACAAATTACTGCATTATTATCCTACGAAAATTCTTATGTCAAGTATGTTCCTTCTAGCTTAGAGTCTTTACAAGCTGAAGTGAACAAAATTGAAACTCGAATGTCGAAGCTGTCAAAAGATTACAAAGCAATTGTACAAAACCAAACAATTTTACAAGAAGCGAAGCAAGATATAAAGAAAATTGAGCAGTTCTTAAAATCATTTGATAAATTGTTGCCAAATGATACACCGAGCAAGCAAGTGACTACTGCGAAATCGATCCGCTCTACTTACGAAAAGTTTACTTACAAGCAAATGCTATTAGTTCCAAATACGTATAAAGAAAAATTGCAGAACGCGGAAAATGCAGAACAAATTCAAATTATGAAATTAAACGCATTAATTCAATCGTATGTTGGGGACAAGCAGTATCCAATTAATCCAACAAAAGAGACATGGAAAGAGAACGTAGATAATGTCAATAAAATAATCAGTGATTATAAAAACTTAACGAAGACTTCAGCGGCCCAAATTAAAGACTATGATCGTATTTTAACATTGCAAAAAGATCTTAAAACGGCTGAAAAAGTTATTAAGGATATGGATGCCTATCTAAAACTTAAGAAAACATCGGGAGTCTCAGAGAGTAAGTTAAAATCAAGCTATAGCAGTACACTAAAAGCCTATAATAAGCTAACAAGTTTACAGCAATCACTTGTGTATAATGCAAAAGAATTTTTAAATAATTCACCAGATGTGACTGTTGGTAACGGTGGTAAGGAACCACAAGATAAAGCAGCAGCCCTTGCTTTAAAAACAAAAATCGATTCTTTGGCAAACATCACCAACTATTCTCTGCAACAATTAGAAACGGAAGTAGCGAGTGCTACAGCGGAATATAAAAAATTATCATCCGATGCCCGTAAATATGTGACGAATTACGACCTAGTAACAGCAGCAAGTAAAGATATTTCAGGCGCCAAATCGTTCCTTAAAAAAGTACAGGATGCTAAAGAGGAAACGGATGTTACGAAGCAGGTTAAGAAAATTCAATCAGTGCAAACAGCTTATGCAAAGTTGCCTGCAAACCAACAGCATTTAGCTAAAGATGAGTATGAAAAATTACTTAAACTATTAGATGGTAATGTTCCAGACGTATCAAAATTAGAGAATGAAATCGCTGCAATGATAAACAATGATATGTACACAGTATCTATAGAAAAAATTAAAGAGCTATCCACTCAATATAATAAGCTAAGCTCTAGTGATAAAAAACGTGTTACCAATGCTTCTATCTTAACTACCGCTGTCTCTGATGTGAAAAAAGTAGAATCATTCATGAAGCAGTATGACAAATCATTCGAAAAAAATCCAGCAACTGTTATTAAAGCATTTTCAAAATTGACGTCAAAACAGACGAGTTTAATAAATGAAAGTGTTCGGAAAAAAATTGTTGAAGCAGAAGCAAAACAACAAGCTGCAAACGAATCTGCTTTAGATTTGGTGGAAATGATCAATGGGCTTGAGAAAAATGGAGAATATATTGCCAATTTAGATACTGAAGTTACGAAAATTCGTACATCGTATGACAAGCTTAGTTCTACTGAGAAAAAAATAGTGAAAAATTACTCGAAGCTAACGCAGGCAGAAAGTGATTTGAAAAAAGTTACGGAAGTATATGAGTTATATAAAACTTACGAAGCGGCAACAGAAGAAAATAAGCCAGCTGCATATAAGACATGGCAAACTGCTTATGGCAAGCTTTCGAAAAAGCTTGAACTTCTTTATAAACAAATGCAGCCATAATATTTTAATTAGTACTAGCCCCGAATAACGAATTTATTCGGGGTTTTTCTGTAGCGAAAAAATCTCTTGATAAATTTATTTTTTTCATTTGTGTAGAATATCAAATCTTCGCTATACTATTTACAGTTAATCGTTAATTCCAGAAGGTACGAAGCCTCCAAAGTTTTAAAAAATTATATCGGATAGAGTCTTCATAGTGTAAACTAGGGAGGCTCTGTTTTTGCCTAGCATTAAATTTTTTTTAGTGAAGTGTACGGAAGAGTAACGAAGATGTATTTTTTTGGAAGGAGAACACGAAATTGCCGGCAAATCATATCAACAATCATCATGACCTTGTATCAGAATGGGTCAAACAGTTTCGTCCTTATGCGAAAGAGGGACAATGCGCAAGCTATATTCCTGCTTTATCAGAAAAAGATCCAAATCAATTAGCTATTTCGATTATCGGACCAGATCGTAACGAAATCAAAGCAGGAGAGACAGCTGAACTGTTTACCCTGCAAAGTGTTTCAAAAGTTGTGACATTTATTTTAGCGTGTATGGAACGGGGATTACCCTATGTTTTAGAGCGAGTAGATGTTGAACCTACAGGTGATACCTTCAATTCAATCATTCGTCTTGAAAGCCATCAACCTGGAAAACCTTTTAACCCAATGATTAATGCAGGAGCGATTACAGTATCCTCTATGCTTGACGGAAATTCACCACAAGAGAAGGTTACAAAAATCCTACATTTTTTAGAACAAATCGTTGGCAAAAAAATAAGGGTAAATGAAGACGTTTTTCAATCTGAGTGGCAAACAGCTAATCGTAATCGATCATTAGCATACTATTTAATGGATTCTGGCTTTTTAGATTGCCCTGTAGAGGAGGCATTGGAGGTTTATTTGAAACAATGTGCTATTGAAGTCAATGTTTCGGATTTAGCGATGATTGGTTTAGTAATCGCCAATGATGGCTATCATCCTCTATTAAAAACGCAACTCTTTCCAAAGCAAGTGGCTAAATTAGCGAAGGCATTAATGGTTACATGCGGTATGTATAATGCTTCTGGTAAATTTGCTGCATTTATCGGGTTACCCGCTAAAAGTGGTGTCTCTGGTGCAATTTTGGTGGCTGTACCAAGTCATGCAGGCTTAGATTCACCTTTTTCTGCTGGCTGCGGTATTGGCATTTACGGACCAGCAATTGATACCATTGGGAATAGTGTAGCAGGGGTGAATTTACTAAAGCATATCGCTACTGAGTGGAATATGACGATTTTTTAAACAATGAAAGAAAGATGACTTCTGTGCTGAGGTCATCTTTTTTTGTTCATAAGTATATATGGTAAGTAATTTCGTTTACGGGAATCCTTTTCAATGTAGTATCTTTAGTTGTTAATTCTCTTAACCCGTTCTCTCTCTCCTTGTTAAAGCAAATCCATTCTACTATTATATTGTCTGGATTTTTCTCGTAGACAATATTATTAAAATCAGAACAATAGCGTAATAGAAATAACGATTTTATTTTTAATAAAAACCCTCCTTTTTTAACTTCCTTTTATTCACTCTATCGTTAATTTGATAGGGATTACTTTGAGAAAAATAGAAAAATCCTGAATAGATTCACTTTCTTTGAAGTGTCACTATTCAGGACAGTTATTTTTAATGCCTCTTAACGTAGTTATTTTTTTCTTTTCACTTTGTAAATAATCATAAGTATGATAAACCAAATTGGTGTTAACAGTAATGCCGTACGAGTTTCCTCTGAAATGAACATAATAACTAATAGAAATGCGAAGAAGGCAAGTACTAAATAGTTCACGAACGGAGTAAATGGTGCCTTGAAAATTGATGCCTCATGAAGTGCACGATTTTTCCGTTTATAAATGATATGAGAAATTAAAATGATACTCCACACCCAAATAAAGCAAATAGCACTGATCGTTGTAACAACACTAAAGGCGCTTTCAGGCATCAGTTTACTTAGTAATGCTCCTGCAGATACAACAATTGCGGAAACAACGAGTGCGTTACTTGGTACACTGTTTTTATTAAGCTTGGCGAACGATGGTGAAGCTTGCTTATTGTTCCCAAGATTATAAAGCATGCGGCTTGTAGAGAATAAACCACTATTACCTGCTGAAGCAGCGGATGTTAGAACAACAAAATTAATAATCCCTGCAGCAATAGGGATACCAGCTAGTGTAAATACTTGTACAAATGGACTACTTGCGGCAGACATTTCATACCAAGGATTAATGCATAAAATAACAAATAATGCGCCTACATAGAATAATAAAATACGAAATGGAATTTTGTTAATGGCAGACGGAATATTTTTTCTTGGATCGTTCGTTTCAGCAGCAGAAACACCTACTAATTCGACACCTACAAAAGCGAAAACAACCATTTGGAAGGCCATTAGGAAGCCGTATAGGCCATTCGGGAACATCCCGCCATGTGCCCAAAGATTTTCAACTGCAACTGTGCCAGAGCTTGTTTGAAAGCCTGTAAATAACATGATGAGTCCAATAACGATCAGCGCAACAATTGTGATGACCTTTATAAGGGCAAACCAAAATTCTAACTCACCAAATAGTTTTACAGTTAATAAGTTTAAAAATAATAACAGTACTAAACAGCCAATCGCTGGTACCCATTGAGGTATATCAAACCAATATTGTGCATAAACACCGACAGCAATAATATCTGCCATAGCAGTCATGACCCAGCAGAACCAGTAAGTCCAACCAGTGACGTAGCCTGCCCAAGGACCTATGTATTCTGATGCAAAATCAGTAAATGATGTATAGCCTGCGTTCGATAATAATAATTCACCTAATGCACGCATAACAAAAAATAGGGCAGTTCCGACGATTAAATAGGCTAAGATGATGGAAGGCCCTGCTAAAGCAATGGCTTTACCTGAACCTAAAAATAAACCAGTACCTATTGTTCCGCCAATAGCAATGAGCTGCACATGGCGATTTTTTAAATCACGTTTTAATTGATGTTGTTCCACGTTAATCCCCCTCAAAGATGCATAAAAATTTTGACTGGAAAATAAAAAGAGACTAGTATTGACACTAGTCTCGTAAACGTCAGAATAACAAATACCAATTGAGAATGCTGGATATGAAAAAATAAACATTCATGTGGTATAGCTTTCATGATGAAAGTAGATATTACTCCTCTGTCCTTTTGCCTGAGATAGTGAACCCTTCGGCGACGCAAAATGCGTTCTCTCCAGAACTGCTCCTGCTATAGTGTGATCCATAGCATTCATAGCTTGTATTGTCTTGATGACATTATTTTAAGATACTATACATCCTATCAGTGCTTACATAATTATTCAAGGGTAAATTTCAGTCTATTTTCAGAAAAAAAGAAGATTATGGTTCGTCTAGGGAAATATTTTACGAAAAATAGTATTTTTAGGCATATGTTAATATGTGGATGATGTTGAATGTTTGGTATAAAGTGAAGCTGCCATGATAACGTAAGGTTGATTTTCATTCCGGCTGGACGCTTTCCTCAGTTTGTCCGATTGACTATCCACAACAAAGAATCCCCAATGAAAACGAGCAGAATATTAGCTCGCGTTGCTTTTCCTTAATTCGTCCAATGCATGATTGGGTCTTAGTAAATATGAAGTAACTTGTTAGACGTTAAACAATAAATATAATATAGTAGAAACTCAGAATTTTTTGCGAAAAAAGAAACCATCTCATAGTCATTTGAGATGGTTCTTTCGGTGTGAAACAAAGCGATATAGGTAAATATATATAAATTTACTTAGTTTCAAAGAGTGAATTTATTTATATAAGTCGCTAATGTCTTATCTATTTTGTTTCATTACTGTTTTTTGGACTTTATTTTACCTGTCCAAGTACGGAAGCCGCCTTGAAGTTGGTAAATTTGGTTGTAGCCACGTTTTTTAAGAAACAGTGCAGCTCGAGAGCTACGGCCTGTATTTTGGCAGTATAAATATACTGGTAAATCTGGGCGGATTTCTTTGTAACGTTGACGTAGTGTAGTTGAAGGAACATTACGTGCACCAAGAATGTGACCAGCTTCAAATTCTTTTTGCTCACGTACGTCGATTAGCTGTGCTTTACGATAGCCTTCAATAAATTGTTCTTGTGTTAGGTTTGTTACGGCTTTTTTTAGTCGCATAGAATTAATGCCGATATATGCAATTACGACTACTAACATTATACCGATTGTGATAAGTATGTCCAAAATTTTCTTACCCCTTTCTATCTTCTTTATTATTATAAAAGATGCGCTAGCGATAGTCCAATGAGTTTGATAAAATTAATTACATTGTGGCTAGAATTAATCTATTGAATGTTATTAGTGAAAGGCCACAGAATCATTCCACCCCATTCTTGGATTAGGGTCTGGGGATTACTTCAATAAAGAATAGAACTAAACGCAGAGTGTCAAAATTTTGAGAAGCACTATTTTGGGCTCATCATTAATACTTGTAGGAGATGAATATATGACAACTTGGTATTTTCTAAATTCGGGGAAATGTAGTCCTTCTTTTAATATGGCATTAGATGAAGCATTACTTGATTGGCACAGTGAAGGTTTAATTCCGCCGGTTATTCGTTTTTATGAGTGGGAGCCAGCAACTCTTTCGATTGGCTATTTTCAGCAGGCGAAAAGAGATATCAATTTAGAAGCGGTGCGAGAACAAGGACTAGGCTTTGTTCGTCGTCCAACAGGCGGTAGAGCCGTTTTACATGAGCATGAGTTGACATATAGCGTCATTGTTTCAGAAAGCTATCCAGATATGCCTGAGTCAGTGACAGAGGCATATCGAGTGTTAAGTGAAGGTATATTGAAAGGTTTTCATAATTTAGGTATGGATGCTTATTTTAGTGTGCCTAATACAGAGGAACAAAGAGCAGACTTAAAGAAACCTAAAAGTGCAGTTTGCTTCGACGCACCAAGCTGGTATGAGCTTGTCGTAGAAGGTAAAAAAGTAGCAGGTAGTGCACAAACTCGTCAAAAAGGTGTTATTTTACAGCACGGAGCTATTTTACTTGATTTAGATCAAGAAAAATTATTGTCTGTCTTCAATTTTTCAAGTGAAGAGGCGAGAGCACGTATGCGTAGAAAGATGCCAGAGAAAGCGGTTGCTATCAATAACCTTGTGAAAGAACCAGTGACGATTGAACAATGTGTGACAGCTTTTAGAGATGGTTTTGCAAAATCGTTGCAAATTGATTTAAAACCATTTACACTTTCTGAGGAGCAATTAGAATATGTGCATGCACTTGAAGAAAAAAAATATGCATGTGATGATTGGAACTTCAAAAAATAAAAAATGGTCTAAGAAAAATATTTTTTTATCGTTCAAACCTTGTGAGGACGAGCATTTCGGATGCTATTCGAAATTGCAAGAGTTGAATTAAAAAACTATATATAGTATCTTTTTTAAATAAACATACACAATATGTAGTGTTTAACGACACATGATATTGTGTATTTATTATGTAATAAATAAGGGAGGCAAAACGATGGTACTCACAAATCATCAACCCGAAGTAAACAAATTTGAACAGTTAAACAAAGATATCGAACTATTTTCACAGGTACATCCTGTAACACCTGATATGCACATTACGCATAAAGGTGTATCAAGACTTGTAATGATCGATCGCTACTCGTTTAAAGATACGGAGAAGAAAACATTGAAAGCCGGTGATTTCGTCGTCTTGACAGTAAAGGCAGATCCAAAATTCCCTGCACGTGGTTTAGGGACAATCCAAAAGCTTGATATGTCTACAAAAACAGCAGATATTTTGATTGAGGAAGATTATCGTAGTGCTTTAGATGATCCAAAAGAGCAAGAAACGGGTGTGATTACGCGTTCGATTGACGTGCTAGAAAAGCCTCTTGAAATTTTTTATGAACAAATCGCAAAACGAAATGCAACAGGACTTGCTTCTGTTGAAAAAACACAAGAGAAACGCCAAGAATGGTTTGAGAAGTTTTATGAGCAGTTAGTATCATTAAAATTCATTCCAGCTGGACGAGTTATATACGGAGCGGGTTCTGAAACAGATGTAACTTTCTTCAACTGTTACGTAATGCCATTTGTAGCAGATTCACGTGAAGGAATCAGTGATCACCGTAAGCAAGTAATGGAAATTATGAGCCGTGGTGGTGGTGTAGGGACAAATGGTTCAACATTGCGTCCACGCAACACGTTAGCACGTGGTGTAAATGGTAAATCATCTGGATCGGTTTCATGGTTAGATGATATTGCGAAGCTGACTCATCTTGTCGAACAAGGTGGCTCCCGTTAACCGAAAACGGCGGGATTAAAATCTCGTGAATTGCTGGAACACCCTTAGAGCTTTTCTTGCTACAACGTAAACTGTGAAGTTAGGCGTGAATGCTTGAAAAAAGAAAAGATTGGGCAATCAGCAGCGAAGCATCTATGGAAACGTAGTTGAACGTTCAACGACTATTGAACCTTCCTAAACTTTGGACCACATCGGAGGTGGGAGCATGGAAGAAGTAAATCGTATTGTACGGAGACGTCCTTACGAGGCGCGAGACAAAGAACGATTGATTAAAAGAATTATTGAGTTGCATGAAAATGGTATGAGCCAAGTTGATATTGCAAAAACACTTAACATAGGAAGAGGAACAATCCTTAGATGGAATAAAGAGCTAGAGCTTTTTAAAGCGAGAGAGCCTGGTCAAGCGGGAAAGCTGAAAAATAAGAAGTATCATTATGATGAAAACTACTTTAAAAATATCGATTCAGCAAATAAGGCTTATTTAGTAGGTTATATTACAGGTGATGGTACTCTATATGACCGTGGTAAATCGAAACGTCTTATTCTATCACTTGCTGAGCAGGACCAACAATTGCTTGAAGATATTGCAAAAGAATTGTCTATGCAAGAAGCGATTAAACTCCGTCAACGATGTGCACCAAATGAACAAAACCAATACTCTCTAATAATTAATTCAACAGAAATGTGCAATGATTTAATGAGGTTGGGGATTAAACCTCGAAAAACAGGCTTTGAAAGTTGGATTGATTTTAAAAATGAGGATTTGCAATGGACTTATTTAAGAGGTTTTTTTGATGCAGATGGCCATTTTTCCAAGCGTGGGAGAATAGGTTTTACGGGTAATCGCGAAATGCTTTTATCATTACTTCAATTTTTGCATAATCAACAACTAGCTTTAACGGTCCATAAAGTTTACCCAAAACAAGGATGCGTTGACTTATACATTACTCGAAAAGATGATGTGTTAAAGATTGTTCGTAAGTTATACGAACATGGTTCCATACGACTCGATAGAAAATATGAAAAAATCAAATCCTTCTTTGATGATATAGTCTGATCTTATGTGAAAGCATAAGAATGTGGCAGAAATGACCACATCGGAAAAAGTATTTCAAAATACTTTTTTGTAACAAAAAGCGTGGGGCACAAATGATTATGCTGGCAGATTGGCATCCTGATATCGTGGAATTTATTATATCAAAAATGCAAAATCCACGTATTCTACGATACCTAATCGAAAATACAACAGATGAATCAATTATTCGTCTAGCAAAAGAAAAATTAAACTTTAAACCTCTTTCATTCCAAGAGGAAGCTATGTATCAAGGTATTGTAAACTATAAAGGTATCGAAGGCTTAGGCGGTTTTGATACGGCTATTATTCGTGAAGCGGAAAACAAGCTTCGTGATGGTGGTACTTATACTGTTCACAATCAAGAGTTTTTAACGGGTGCAAATATTTCTGTAACATTAACTAAAGAATTTATGCAAGCTGTAGAAAATGACGCTGACTTTGAGCTTCGTTTCCCAGCTGTTGAAGAATATACAAAAGAAGAGATGGCTATTTACAACAGTGAATGGCATAAAGTTGGAGATGTGCGTGAATGGGAGAAAATGGGCTATAAAGTACGCACTTACCGCACGATTAAAGCGAAGGAATTATGGAATTTAATCAACGTTTGTGCTACGTACTCTGCAGAGCCAGGTATTTTCTTCATCGACAACGCCAATGAAATGACAAACGCAAAAGCTTATGGTCAAAGCGTTGTAGCGACAAATCCATGTGGGGAACAACCACTCGCACCATATTCTGTGTGTAACTTAGCAGCTGTGAACTTAGCGCAGTTTGCAAATAAAGAAGATCAAACAATTGATTTCGAAGCACTACGTGAAACAGTTCGTGTTGGTGTTCGTATGCAGGATAATGTAATTGATGCAACACCATACTTCTTAGAAGAAAACCGTGTACAAGCTCTTGGAGAGCGTCGTGTTGGCTTAGGCGTAATGGGCTTAGCGGACTTACTAATTTATTGTGAGAAAGAATATGGCTCAGAAGCTGGTAATGAGCTAGTTGATGAAATCTTTAAGACGATTGCTGAAACTGCGTATGAGACGTCAACAGAACTTGCGAAAGAACGCGGTAGCTTCCCATTCCTTGTAGGAGCAACTGAGGAAGAGACAGCACGTTTACGTAAAGCATTTACTGAAACAGGCTTTATGCAAAAAATGCCTGCACACATTAAAGAGCAAATTTTAGCAACAGGTATTCGCAACTCGCATTTACTAACAGTAGCTCCAACTGGTTCTACTGGTACGATGGTAGGTGTAGCAACGGGTCTTGAGCCATACTTCTCGTTCACATATTACCGCTCAGGTCGTCTAGGTAAATTCATCGAAGTAAAAGCAGAGATCGTACAAGAATATTTAGAACGTCATCCTGAAGTAAATGAAAATGACCTTCCTGAATGGTTTGTTACAGCGATGGAGTTAAAACCAGAGGCACACGCGGATGTACAATGTATCATCCAAAAATGGATCGATTCATCGATTTCAAAAACTGTAAATGCACCAAAAGGTTATACAGTACAACAAGTTGAAAAAGTGTACGAGCGTTTATATAAAGGTGGCGCTAAAGGTGGTACGGTCTATGTAGATGGTAGCCGTGATTCACAAGTACTTACATTGAAAGCAGAAGAAAATGATATGGATCAATTATCATTTGAAGAAGAATTTGTAGAAGAGCCAACAAAACGTCCTGTTGTGTTAGTAGATACGATTCAAGCTTTAGAATCGACAACAGTAATTGGTTCAGATGTAGGGAATACTTGCCCAGTATGCCGTAAAGGAACTGTTGAAGAAATCGGCGGCTGTAATACATGTACAAACTGTGCTGCACAATTAAAATGTGGCCTATAAAATAATGAAAAAGTGTCTATCTCGCCAAAAGTGCGGATAGGCATTTTTTATTTCATTCGGTAAATGTCATGGATTTTGAAGGAGTATACTTCAAAATGTGGAATTAAAGTGAAATTCGATCATTTATAAAAAAGTCTGATATAGAGAGCTATATAGAAGAGTCTTTCTTTGTTCAACAATCAGGCCATATTGTTGAACAACACCGTGATATCAAGGTTAAAATAAGAGATTGTGAAGGTTTACACTTAAAGTAACAGGTTCGTTTCTATGTAGAAAATAACATTTTACCTCTTCTAAAACGAAGTTCTAACTGTATAGTTTATATATAGAAGATTATCTTGTAAAATTTAGTATTATAATAAAATTGAAAGAAAACGAAAGGCTTCGTTCAATTCAAGATCTTCTATCGAGCTTGTTAAGACTTCTGATACATGGCTATTATAAATCATTTCGTGTTATGAAAAAGGATGAACAATAAAAATGTTAAAAGGAGAGAATAAAATGAGTGTAGAAATTTTTAACGGAGAACGTTCTGAAGAAAGTGTTCAATTTGAAAAATGGTTAATTTCCCAAAGCAATAAAAAGAGTTTTTCTAGTATTGAAAATACCAAACAGTTCATTAAGCAGAGGGGAACTGAAAATATTCAGCCCTATGTTATTGGGGATGATGTTAATTTTTTAAGTGATATGAAGGAGCAGGCATTCGAGGGTATGCAGGTTTTCACTTTAAATGACCAAAAGTCTTTGAAACAAAAAGTTATTCTCTATTTACATGGTGGTGCTTGGACGAATCAACCTTTAAATTTACACTGGTTGTTCATGGATAAAATGGCACAATCTTTAAATGTGAAAATTATTGCGCCCATTTATCCTAAAGTACCTCATTTTAACTATCAAGATACCTATCCAAAAATCCTCAACTTATATAAAGAAATTCTTGGAAGTGTTGACAGTTCCAATCAATTAACAATCATGGGAGATTCGGCAGGCGGTAATATAACACTTGGTCTGGCCCTTCTTTTGAAGATGAACCATTTGCCTCAACCGAAAGATATTATTTTATTATCTGCATGTGTTGATATGGGTTTTGAAAACCCTCTTATACCTGAATATGAGGAAAAGGACCCGATGTTAGCTAGTGAAGGAATGGAAGTCATTATAAAGATATGGGCAGCTGATAAACATTTAAATGACCCATTGATTAGTCCTATTTACGGTGATTTTAAAGGACTTGGGAAAATTACTCATTTTATTGGAACACACGAATGTTTATATCCAGATGCAATAAAATTTGATGAAAAACTAACGGAACAAGGGATTGAAATCAATACCTTAGTTTATCCTAAAATGAATCATGTGTTTGTTGTGATGCCGATCCCTGAAGCCATAGATGCTCAACATAAAATTATTAATATAATTAGTAACCAGATAGATTAGCTAAACGAAAGGGTGCGTTACTTTAAGAAGCATGAGCTGATCAAAGGATTATTACAATATGTTTGTTCAATAAAAAGGCGATTTAAATAAGCAAGGTTCACAAAAAACATCAAATTTTTTATAACAATTGAGAATAGAAAAAGCGTGTTTGAATCAATCTTTTTTCAAAACATGCTTTTTCTTTTTGTTCATTTATCAATAGTATAAGTAGCTATTTGATCAAACTTTATTTCTGATTAATCATTTTTATCCATCTTGATTAATTTGAAGGCTTTGATTTCCGCTACGGGCTACTCGCTTTGTTGCTGCCGCTTCGCTTTCGCACAGATAAAACATTTGTTGCTGCCGCTTCGCTTTCGCACAGATAAAACATTTGTTGCTGCCGCTTCGCTTTGCTCTGCGACGAAAGCGAAGCGACAGGAGCACTCGAGTAGCCCTACGCTACAATCAGTTAAAAATGAGAATATCTTAGCAAAATAGCAACAAAAAAATCCTATTATCGCTCAATAATAAACCTATTTTTCCTAAATCAACACACTTGTTTCAAAGCAACACTATCTCGTGATAGGCACTTTTTTCTCTTCATGCAACAAATGTTTTCTGTAGCGAAAGCAAAGCGGCAGCTACAATTATGCAAGGAGAAATTGATTTTTAAACCACTTATCCCAGGTAAACGACCAGTCGTCCGAAATCCATTTACATAATTAGTTAAAAATTTTATAGTGAAAATGAATGAAAGGACTGTGATGAAATGAAGGTAGAAGTGTCGATTGATCCGACATGCAAAGAGCCAAAAGTTATTATTCACACCGATAAGATGACTGATGAAATAGAGCATCTCATGCAGAATATCGCTTCCGATGAAGTCAATACATTATCGGTCTTCTCAGATAGAGGTGTCGAGTTTATTAGCTGTGGGGACATTGTGCGCATTTATACGGAGCAAAAGAAGGTTTTCGTGCAAACAATGGTTGGTATTTACATTGCGCGCCTTCGCTTGTATGAGCTTGAAGAAAAGTTGAATACACAGATGTTTGTACGTATTTCAAATGCTGAAATTGTTAATCGCAACATGATTAAACATATGGATATTAGCAGAACAGGAACAATCGGTGTTGAGCTAACAGGTGGAATTAAAACATACGCGTCAAGGCGTTATGTAACAAAAATTAAGAAGCAATTGGGGATATGAGGTGAAAGATGTGCGAAAAGACATACTAATTCGGATTTTAGGTGGGTTTATTATAGGTGCGGTACTTGGACAAATCGTACAATTCTTTGTATCGCTTGGGATATCACAAGAAAGCTACGTTTGGGTAGTTCCTGAATTTCAAGCTTTATTTGAAAGTAAAACAATGGCAATTATGACTCAAGTTGTGTTGACGGGTTTGATTGGGATCACATTTGCTCTAGCTGCATTATTCTTTGAAATTGCGAGATGGGGTATGTTGAAGCAATATATTGTGCACTTTTTTGTAACGGCCCTTATTTGGATACCAATTGTCGTAGTTTTATGGATGCCGAAAACGATGGCCAATATTTTCTCCTTATTCGCAAGTTTCTTAGGAACTTATGTTGTGACATGGCTATTGCAATATAAGCTTTCGAAGCGCGATATTGAAAAGATTAATGCCATGCTAATCGAGAGAGGTGACTTTCATGACAATTGAAATAAAGGGCTTAACGAAGCATTATAAGGAAATTGTGGTAGTGGATCAGTTATCTTTATGTATAGAAAAGGGAGAATTTTTTGCACTTCTTGGTCAAAATGCAGCTGGCAAGACGACAACGATTAAAATGCTTTGCGGACTATTACCACCAACAGATGGAGATGCCATGTTGGATGGGGAAAGTATTGTTCACCATCAGGTCGCTGCTAAAAAGAAAATAAATATTTCTCCACAGGAAACGGCTGTTGCACCTAATTTAACTGTATTAGAAAATTTGCTATTTATGGGCCAGATTTATGGTTGCTCAAAAATAGAGGCAAAAAAACGAGCAAATGCACAGATGAATTTGTTTGGCTTAACTCCTCGCCAGTCTAGTAAAGCTAAAACGTTATCGGGTGGGTATATGCGTCGATTAAGTGTTGCAATGGCTATGATGTCTCATCCGAAAATACTCTTTCTAGATGAACCGACATTAGGGATGGATGTACGTGCACGTCGTGATTTATGGAAAATACTGAGCCAGTTAAAAGGTGAGGTAACGATTGTTTTAACCACTCACTATTTAGAAGAGGTAGAGATGCTGGCAGATCGTGTAGGGATTATGCATCGAGGGAAAATGCGTGCTCTTGGTACAATTCAGCAATTAATGCATGAAACAAAAAAACATTCTTTAGAAGAAGTATTTTTAGAGCTTACAGAGGAGGATTCACTTTGAAGGCAAGTGTATTTGCGACAAGAAATCATAAGGAAATAGTGCGTGATCCAATAACATTAATTTTTGGCATGGGCTTACCGGTTCTAATTATGGGTCTATTTTCAGTGATGCAAAAAAATATGCCGTTTGGATTATTTGAAATTAGTAATCTAGCACCCGGCGTGATTGTTTTTAGTTTTTCGTTTCTTACTCTTTTTTCTGGCATGTTACTAGGCAAGGATAAAAGCTCATCCTTTTTAATGCGGATTTTTGCTTCTCCTATGTCAGCAGGTGATTATATTTTAGGCTATGTATTGCCTTTGCTGCCCATTGCATTATTACAAATTATTTTCTGTTTGCTCACCGCTCTATTTTTAGGTTTGTCATTCAATATATCTGTCCTTTTAATGGTAGGCGTACTTATTGTCATTTCTTTGCTGTATATTGGATTCGGTTTATTATTTGGAACAATTTTTACAGATAAGCAGGTAGGGGGCATCTTTGCGATATTTGTCAATTTATCAACATGGTTTAGCGGTACGTGGTTTGAGCCTGATATGATCGGTGGTACATTTCAATCTATTGCACAACTATTGCCGTTTGTCCATGCTGTTAATGCAGCACGTGCAGCACTAAGTGGAGCTTACTTAGATGTTTGCCTACCACTCTCTATTGTTATAGGTTATACGGTCTTTCTTTTTATTATTGCTACTCTCTTATTTAAACGAAAGATGCGAGGTCAGTACTAAAAACTTTAAATAGTTTAATAATGAGGGCAGGTCCAAACAAATGATTCATCAGTTGGACCTGCCCCTTTAACTTTTTTGGCCGATTCCGGACGCAATTATGCCGAAGCCTAGCTGATTTTTTTAGTCATGATTCAAAGTAGCTGCGATTTCTGGTTGTTGCTCAACTTGAAGTAACATATTGAAAGATGCGATGGCTACTTCCACTTGGTCATCATTCGGTTCACGTGTTGTCAGTAACTGTAGCCATAAACCTGGATAGCCGAGGAAGCGTAATACTGGGATATTACGACACGCATTTGTAGCTTGCAGTACTTCAAATGATACACCAAGAACAACTGGGATTAATAAAATACGGTCCAAAAGACGTAACCATAGTGGATCCGTTGGCACAAAGAAATATAAAAACATACCGACAAAGACAGTGAACAGCATAAAACTACTTCCGCATCGATAATGTAAGCGTGATTGTGCTTGTACATTCTGCACTGTGACTTCCATACCTGCTTCATAGCAATTTATAACTTTATGTTCTGCACCATGATATTGGAATACTCGTTTAATAATAGGTGTTAAAGATATAAAATATAAATAGGTTAGTAATAAAAGTAGCTTAATACCACTCTCAAGTAAAATTTGACCGGTCTTACTCTCTATCCAACTAGAGAAAAAATCCGCAATAAATACTGGAATTAATGTAAAGGCAAATTTACCAAATAAAAAGGAAAGAATACCGACAACTGCAACTCCTAACATCATTTGAAGTTTCGAACCTTCTTCTTTATGTTCCTCTTCTTCGCCAGGTGTAATGTCGTAACGATCCCCTGAAAATTGCATATGGCGTGAGCCTAAACCAGCAGATTCAATTAGTGCAACAACGCCTCGAATCAATGGAATTTTTTTTAGCTTTTGTAAGATAGGATTTTGAACCTTTTTATAATGATAATAATCAATGGAATCATCGTTACGGCGAATGGCAGTAATCGTATGTTCCTTTCCTCCGAACATTACACCCTCTAATTGTGCTTGTCCCCCGTAAACAGGTGAATTGCTCAAGGCTAACACCACTCTCTTTATTTATTTCAACTGTACCATTGTACTAAATTTAGTGAAAAACCTCTAGAGTTACGCATAGTAAAATTTCTATATGGCTACACTAATCGTACAAGTTAGGAAATGATTAACGGTAGAAAATTAACTAAGGGTAGGAGGGGTTTGCTTGAAAGTGGCTAGTATAACATCGCTCGTCAGTGCACTTTTTTTAGCATTTTGTTTAAAGGGACTTCAATATTTTCATCTTATTAAATGGAATCCAATAGGTTTTTATAAAAAGTGGGAGCTGTTTGAAGGTAGCTCAAAACTTTTTCAATGGAGTTTTTTCATTCTAGTTTTATTTATCATTGGATTTTTATTATTTATTACATTGAGATATGTTTATATAATTCCAGCTATTTTATCTTCTTTTTTGCTCGGACTTTTTTTGACAATCACATTAGAATGGATTGCTCTTGATTTGCCTTTACAACTTTCATCCTTTAAGAAATTATCGATTCCTTTCATGGTCGTTGTTATTTGTCTTTTACGGTTCTTGCTTGAAACAGCGAATTTTCATCAAAGAGAGCATACAGCACAAAAAGGAAATTAGTTGCTGTATGCGCCTTGCCCTGTATGATAAAATAAATGGCAAGTACATAGAAAGAGGCGAATATGCGTGAAGTTATTATGTTTGAATGGACCTAATTTAAATCGACTAGGTAAACGAGAGCCACATATTTATGGTTATGAGACATTAGAAGATGTGAAAAAAAATGTTCAGAATCTTGCGGCGTCTTTAGGTGCCACTGTCGAGTTTCGTCAATCTAATCATGAAGGAGTACTTGTTGATTGGATGCATGAAGCAGAAGACGAAAAATATGATGGTATTATCTTTAATCCCGGTGCATATACCCATACAAGCATAGCGTTACATGACGCGATTGCAGGGATTTCTGTGCCGGTTATAGAAGTACATATTTCAAATATCCACAAACGTGAGGCTTTTCGTCATCATTCCTATCTTGCTCCGGCATGCCTTGGTCAAATCTGTGGACTAGGTACGAAAGGCTATGAACTGGCACTACGCACATTTATCGAGAGGGAGAATTGATTATGTTGAAATTGCAAAAGCTACGTAAGGCACTTCAAGAACAAAATATCGATGGCATTTTAATTACGAACGGGTACAATCGTCATTATATGACTGGTTTTACAGGGACAGCGGGCGTAGCGATTGTGTCTCAAAATGATGCTGTGTTTATCACGGATTTTCGTTATACAGAGCAAGCTGCTGCACAAGTACAGGACTTCCGAATTGTACAGCATGAGGCAACAATCCTTGAAGAAATTGGAACGCAAGTAAATAACATGGGTATCAAATTATTGGGCTTTGAGAAAGATACTGTTAGCTATGGCACATATGAGCTATATAAAAATATAATTCAAGCTGATTTAGTACCGATTTCTGGGCTAATTGAAAAAATTCGCTTGATTAAGACGCAACAAGAGATTAATATTATTAAGGTTGCGTGTGAAATTGCTGATCACGCATTTACACATATTTTAGACTACATCAAGCCAGGTAAAACAGAGCTTGAAGTTTCGAATGAATTAGAATTCTTCATGCGTAAACAAGGAGCAACCCAGTCCTCATTTGATATAATTGTTGCGTCTGGTCTTCGCTCAGCGCTACCACATGGCGTTGCAACGAATAAAGTGATTGAAAAAGGCGACTTTGTCACATTAGACTTTGGAGCGCTGTACAATGGCTATATCTCAGATATTACACGTACTGTGGCAGTTGGCGAACCATCTGAAAAATTAGTGGATATGTACAACGCAGTACTTGCTTCCCAGCTTCTAGCACTTGAAAAAGTAGGTCCTGGATTAACAGGGGTTCAAGCAGATGCGATTGCACGTGACTACTTAAAAGAAAAAGGCTATGGCGAGGCATTTGGTCATTCGTTAGGACACGGGATTGGTCTTGAAGTACATGAAGGCCCTGGCTTATCGATGCGTTCAAATACGGTACTAGAGCCAGGTATGGCCGTAACGATTGAACCAGGAGTTTATTTACCAGGTATCGGTGGTGTACGTATCGAGGACGATATTTTAATCACAGAGACAGGTAATGAACTACTAACGCATTCGTCAAAAGAACTCATTATTTTATAATCTATGGAGGAACACAAATGATTTCAGTAAACGATTTCCGTACAGGTCTAACAATTATTGTTGATGGCCAATTATACCGCGTGTTAGATTTCCAACACGTTAAACCAGGTAAAGGTGCAGCGTTCGTACGTTCTAAATTACGTAACCTACGTAACGGTTCAGTAAATGAAAAAACTTTCCGTGCAGGTGAGAAAGTTGAAAAAGCACAAATTGATAACCGTAAAATGCAATACCTTTATGCACAAGGTGACGAGCATGTTTTCATGGATCTAGAATCATATGAGCAAACTGAACTTGCTTCAGCTGCAATTGAATATGAATTAAAATTCTTAAAAGAAAACATGGAAGTGCATATTCAATCGTACCAAAGTGAAATGCTAGGTATTGAATTACCAAACACTGTTGAGCTAGAAGTAGCAGAAACTGAGCCTGGTATTAAAGGTGATACAGCTTCTGGTGGTACAAAACCTGCAACTCTTGAAACAGGTCTTATTGTACAAGTACCATTCTTCGTTAACCAAGGTGACAAATTAATCATCAATACAGAAGAAGCTTCTTACGTTTCTCGTGCGTAATGAATAACAACATGCAGCCTACTCTTTTCTAACAAAAGGGTAGGTTTTTTTATACATATAATGATAGAAGAGCCAAAGCGACGGATAGACGAGTCGAAGTGAAGGATAGAATTACCGAAGCAATAGAAAGTCACGAAGAGAAGATTTTTTTATTTGCATGATGGTCATATGTGGAAGAAACGTTTACAATAAAAGTAAGGAGTGAATGCTATGCTACAAACAATTTTTGAAATACCAACCCCAATGATTCAAGCACCAATGGCTGGTGTAACATCGCCAAAATTTGTTGCTGCCTGCGCAGAGGCAGGTATTTTAGGTTCGATTGGAGCGGGTTATTTAGATGGGGAACAAACGAAAAGCTTTATTCAGGAAGTTAAACAGCTAACGAAAAAACCGTTTGCAGTAAACTTATTTGTTCAGGAAGAGCCACGTATTGATATTGATGTTCTTCAGAAGGCTCGAATGGCTTTACAACCGTTTTACGACGAGCTTGGCCTTTCGCCTGTGCAAAGTGTGATGTCCAAGGAAGTATTTGAAGGACAAGTACAAGCCGTTCTTGATGAAAATGTAGCTATTTGTTCCTTTACATTTGGCATTCCTTCAGCAGATGTCATTCATCGCTTAAAGGACAATGACGTTTATGTTATTGGTACAGCTACTACATTAGAGGAAGCGAAGCGTGTAGAACAAGCGGGAATGCATGCTGTTGTCCTTCAGGGTGGTGAGGCTGGTGGTCATCGTGGTTCCTTCACTGAACCTATGCAATTCATCCATTTGCACGATTTACTGCAGCAGGTAATAGGACAAATTTCCATTCCGATTATCGCAGCAGGAGGTATTGTCACAAAAGAAGCTGTCGAACAAGCATTAGCAATAGGTGCACAGGCAGTTCAAATTGGGACAGCTTTATTAGTGGCAGATGAGTGTGAAATTTCCCCGCTTTATAAAAATGCCGTGCTTCAATCACAAGCACAGCAGACGACCGTTACTCGTGCTTTTTCGGGTAAACCAGCAAGAGGCTTAGCGAATGCTTTTACGGAACGTATGAAGGATGCTGTTGTGGCACCATATCCATTGCAAAATGATTTAACTACAACTATTCGTAAAGAAAGTGCAAAACAAGGAAATGCTGCATATTTATCAATGTGGATGGGTGAAAATAGTTATTTAGTGAAACAAACTGGCTCCGTGAAAAGCATCGTGGAAAAATTACTTTAACAGGCGTGATTAAGGAAAAATAGGTTTATTATTGAGTGATAAAAGGATGTATTGTTGCTATTTTGCTAGTACATTCCCATTTTTAACTGATTGTAGCGTAGGGCTACTCGAGTGCTCCTGTCGCTTCGCTTTCGTCGCAGGCAAAGCTTCCCGCGGGAAAGCGAGTAGCCTGTAGCGGAAATCAGAGCCTTCAAATTTTGTTAGCGTGGATAAAAATGGTTAATCAATACACCTGTTACTTTAATTCATAAATCTCTTAGATCTCTATACATATGTATGGAGGTCTTTTTTTTTTGCTTGCAACATATATTGCTGTACACGAGGGGGCGTATGAATGGAATTACAAGACGTATTAAGGGTCGCTGGAGTGGGACTAGTAGTTGCGCTTCTTCATGTTTTCTTTGATCAAACAGGAAAAAAAGAATTTTCATTTTTCCTTTTTTTCATTGCCTACTTATATATGACAGCGGAATTACTGCGATTTTTGCGTCTATTTTTCACTGAAATCCTTACATTCTTCCAATGGCTGACCTCTTCCGGGTAGTGTAAATGGAAATTGTCATCTTAGCTGTTGTCATGCTGCTTTTATTATTGCTTATAAAAGAAGTCATACAGCCACTCCATGCGCTAATTAGTGTGATGTTTTCGTTTTTGCTGTTCAGTATGTTGTTCTCGGCACTCCTCTTGCCATTCATCAAGCAATTGCTTGAGACGTTAGCTTTCCTGCCTTATGCAAAAGCCGTTGTGGTGAGTGCCAGCCTTTTTTATATTGGGCAGTGGGTGTCTATGTTACTTATAGAACAAAACTATAAAGTACTCGGGAACATTGTCAATGATGGGGTCAAGATTGTCATTTTGGGCTATTGGTTTAAGGAATTTTTGGCTGTCTTACAGGAGGTGTCGGCCATTTTACAACGGCTAAACTAAGGGGCGAAGACATTGCTAGAGCAAATATTTTCGTTTTTAATTGATCCATTCTTTCTATTGCTAAAGATGACACTTATTTTATGTGGCTACGTCATCATTATTTTGATTGTCAATATGATATTACCAGAATTTGAAAAAGGGACAAGATTACTTTTTTTTCTTATTGTACTTGCAACAATAGGACCTGTCGTTGTGGATTCATTTAATTTGATTGACAAAATAGCACAGGGACTGGCCCATATATTCACTGCATTTTACCCCATTCTTACTTCAAGTTTTCTTTTATCAAGCAGTATTACAGCCATTGCCTCTTGGCAGCCCTTTTTACTATTCTTCGTACAAGTCTTAACGATTATTAGTAGTAAGTGGCTTATTCCGGGAGTGCTTTTTGCCATTGTTTTTGATGTTTGCAGTGTTATTGTCAAAGAAATTTCGTTTACGAGAATTGCAGAATTGATTCGTTTTACGATTATGAGTGTCGTCTCTGCATCTGTTATTTGTTACATCATCTTAATGTCAGCAAGTGGTGTTGTGGCCTTTAGTGTCAACGCAGCTGTTGCAGAGCCTGTGAAGAAATTAATAGAGGAAAATATTCCGGTTGTTGGTTCCTTTATAGTGGATAGTTTTTCGATGTTTCAGCATATGACGCAATTTACTTCTTCTGTTAGTAGTATTACTGCGTTTATAGCGGTAATTACAGTGGCGTTCATTCCAACAGTTCAGCTTGTTGTCAGTGCGTATTCATTGAAACTGTTAGCTGCCATTTTAGAACCAGTTGCTTTCGATGATATTTGTAAACTACTAGATCATGTTAGTAAATCTCTATTTACATTATGTGCTGTATCATTTCTAATTGCTTTTTCATTTATGTTTACTTGTTTTTTCCTCATCGTTTTTGTACAAGTTATGGCCGGGGGGAGATAAATTGATTCTTTTAGTGGCAATGCTCTTTATCTGTCAGATATTTGTATTTCTAACAGATGATAAAGAAATAATTTCACTCACAAAGCTTGTCATTACGTTACTATTTTTGCAATTGCTATTAAAGATTCCATTTATCAATTCATAGGAGGAAACAAGCGTACATACACTTGAAAAAGAGAAGATGAAAGGAGGCAATGTACAAGTGATGTGGAAAAGACACGAAAAAAAACAACGTCATTTTTGATCTTAGTGCTTATTGCTGCCTCCATGGGAATTTTTATCATTTTACCAATGTATCAAACGAATTCAATGAATGAGCAAGAAACACCGGTGACCAATGAAGTGAAACTTGAGCAGACACTTAAGGCTATGCAAGGTGTTGGGGAGGTCAAAGTATATTTTTATTACGGAGAGATGACAGAAGAAAAGGATGAGAACAAACTATTCAGTCAATATTTTCGAGGAACTGAACAAAGCACGAAAGAGGTAACAGGGATGTTAATTGTTTCAGAAGGAGCATCAGATATCTTTGTAAAAAATGAAATTCGTGCTGTCGTTAGTCAAGTAATGCAATTGCCGATTCATCGAATTATTATCGTTCCAATGGAAAATAAGGAGGAAAAGTAAATGCGCGTACGTAGAAGAACAGTTTGGTTTATGACATTATTAAGTCTAGTAGCGGTTATTTCAGTGTATTATTTGGTTGATCCAGCAAAACAATTTAATGGACTAACTATTTTCACAGATGATACATTACAGCAAACTGCAGTAACGGGTGTGACAGATCAAGAAGCTACAAAAGAGGGTGAGACGAAGGAGGTATCTTCTCCAAGTCACTTATTTGAAGAAATGCGCATGCAAGTTAGTGATGAAAGAAGCCAGCTTCGTGAACAATTAACGCAGAAAATCGGTTCACAAGAAGCCTCAGCTGAAGAAAAAAATAAGGCCTATAATGACATGGATAGTCTTATTAAACAAGAATCCGCAGAAGCAATGCTAGAAATGCTTATTAAATCTTTAGGTTACTCAGATGCCTTTGTGAAAGCTGATGGTGATAAGGTATCCGTAACGGTTATGGCGGAGGAACTGTCAAAATCTCAAGCAAATGAAATTATTTATTTGGTAAGAACAGAGATGGAAGGCGCAAATGACGTCCAAGTAAAATTCAGTGCAAATAATAACTATTAAAAGATAAAGAAAAAGATGAAGATTCTGTTTATTTAATAACGTTGTTATATATCAGCGTAATGAAAAGGCTTTCGTTTAGTAAAGGAAAGCCTTTTATTTTGTGCATATTTACTTAATTTTCATTAAACTATTTCAAATTGTTTCAAATAAATATAAAATAGTGCTTGTAGTAGATTTTATTTCATAAGGAGAGTTAGAAATGTTCAAAATTCAAGAAATTCGTGAAATCATTAAATTGGTAGATTCTTCTTCAATTGACGAGTTCGTTTATGAAGTAGATGGCGCAAAAGTTAAGTTAAAAAAGAATGGTGTTGTTGTTACTGAAACTGTAGCACCTAAAAAAGAAGTAGCAGCACCTGTTGTACAACAATCTGCACCAGCAGCACCTGTTGCACCAGTGGCAGCGCCAGCAAAAGCTGAAGAAGCACCAGCTACAGCTGCAGCGCCAGCAAATAACGACCCATCGTTACATAAAATTGTGTCGCCGATGGTTGGTACTTTTTATCAGTCTCCAAGCCCAGATTTACCAGCTTACGTTAAAGTGGGGGACAAAGTTGGTAATGAAACAATTGTATGTATCGTGGAAGCTATGAAACTATTCAACGAAATTGAAGCAGAAGTTCAAGGGGAAATCGTTGAAGTACTTGTTAAAGACGGTGAATTAGTAGAATACGGTCAACCATTATTCCTTGTAAAAGCTGAGTAAGGAGTGCAAACCATGAAAAAAGTATTAATTGCAAACCGCGGCGAAATCGCTGTGCGTATCATTCGCGCTTGTAAAGAGTTAGGTATTCAATCTGTTGCCGTATTCTCAGAAGCAGACGCAGACGCATTACATGTGAAATTAGCAGACGAAGCATACTGCATCGGGCCAAAGCTATCAAAAGATTCATATCTTAGCTTCCCGGCTTTACTTAGCGTAGCAGAAAAAACTGGTGCAGACGGTATCCACCCAGGTTACGGTTTCGTATCTGAAAACGCTGACTTCGCTGAGGCTTGTGAAAACGCAGGCATTAAGTTCATTGGACCTTCATCTGATTCTATTAAAATTATGGGTATTAAAGACGTTGCACGTACAACAATGGAAGCAGCAGGTGTTCCGCTTGTTCCGGGTACTGGTATTGTTCCAGATATCGAAACAGGTAAAGAATGGGCTGCAAAAATTGGTTATCCAGTGATCATCAAAGCAACTGCTGGTGGTGGCGGTAAAGGTATCCGTGTAGCTCGTACAGAAGAAGACCTTGTAAAAGGCATTGAAATTACGCAAAAAGAGGCTGCTGCAGCATTCGGTAACCCGGGCGTATATTTAGAAAAATTCATCGAGTACTTCCGTCACTGTGAGATCCAAGTATTAGCGGATGGCCATGGTAACGTTGTACATTTAGGTGAACGTGACTGTACAGTTCAACGCCGTATGCAGAAATTAGTAGAGGAAGCTCCATCTCCAGCGCTATCTTCTGAGCGCCGTGCTGAAATGGGTGCAGCTGCTGTTAAAGCTGCAGAAGCTTGTAACTATGAAGGTGCTGGAACAATCGAGTTTATTTATGACTATCGAGAAGATAAATTCTACTTCATGGAAATGAATACTCGTATCCAAGTAGAACACCCAGTAACTGAAATGATTTCTGGTGTAGATCTTGTACAACAACAATTAAAAATTGCATCTGGTGAAAAACTTCCTTTCACTCAAGATGATATTAAATTAAACGGATGGGCTATTGAATGCCGTATTAACGCAGAAAATGCTTATAAGAACTTCATGCCATCAGCGGGTACTGTAGATACTTACGTAACTCCAGGTGGCTATGGTGTACGTATTGACTCTGCTGTTTACGCAGGCTATACAATCCCTCCATACTATGATTCAATGGTTGCTAAACTAATTGTTCATGCCAATACACGTGAAGAAGCGATTGCGAAAATGAATCGTGCGCTTAGCGAATTTGAAGTATCTGGTCCTGGTATCAATACAACAATTCCATTCCACCAAGCATTGATGAACAATGACGTTTTCAAATCTGCGCAATTCAATACGAAGTTCCTAGAAGAGAATGATGTTTTGGGGACAAGCAAGTAAGACGTATCAACGTTTTAACTGTATCGGCTAATAGTCGGGAAGCTTGCGAAATAGTTGTGCGATATTTGTCAGCGGAATAGTTGGCGGAATAGAATTAGGAATAAAACAAAACGGAATATCCGATTTTTAGACCCTTTAACGAAACTAATTCGTTAGGGGGTCTTTTTTATGCGTAAAAATAGTCAGCGTACCGGTATTTTCGATTTAGAAAATATGAATCCGATCGAACTAAAAACGATTAATCCTAAAAACGAAAATAATGAGCCGCTAATTACCGCGCCAACAATAATGATTGATGTTAATTCAGTTCGTTTAAAAGGTAATCGTATTAGTGCGTATTCGGCGCTAATCATCGTTAAAGAACAAATGCGCTTATCGGGCATACGCAAACAAACGATTAAAGAATACGACTACATTTTTAGACGGTTATTAACAAATATGAATGTCGAATATTTAGACGAAATAAAAGCGGAAACATTATTCGGATTTATTTCATCATTAGGCGATGTAAAAGACATTACAAAGCAAAGTAAATTACGTGTGATAAAAGCGATATTAAATCGCATGTTCGATAACGGTTGGATTGAAAAGCGTTTTTGGAAAGATATAAAAATTAAAGTCGATGGGAAAATCAAACCGCCTGCTAATGAAAATAATTTAGGAATACTTCTTTCGTTATTAAATATGAGTAACTTTATTCATTTCCGCGATGCAGTAGCAATTTTAACAATTTACAAATGTGGCTTGCGTATGAGTACGTTAATTCAATTAGAAGAAAAACATATTGACTTTGATAATCGAATGTTAACTATCGAGGGAGACATTATGAAAGGGAGAGAAGTTTTAAAACTACCATTCGATGATGAATTAGAAATGTATTTGAAAAGGTTAATTAAACAAAACGATATTATCCGAAATCACTATAAGAAACGAAATAAATATATTTTTATCAGTAAGTTTGGAGACTCGTTAGACGTTGAATCTAAGCCTTGCGCAATTACAAAGCGTTTGTCTTATTATTCTAGTAAATATCAACTAAAAGATATTAATCCACACGCGATTAGACGGCTGTATGCGACGAATTTATTACGTAAAGGTGCGAATGTAGCACTAATTAGTAAAGCACTCTCTCATAAATCTTTAGCTACTACAACGGCTTATTTAGGATTAACAACCGACGAAGTAGCGAATGAGCTAAAAGAATTTTTATAAAACAGAAAAAAGCCGCTAGTGTACGCAGCACTAACGACTCATAGAACGAATACACTAATGCCTGCCAGCGATAGTGTTCACTCACAACTGAATATGAGCGATGATATGCCTTCATTTTACTCGAAAAAAACGTAAAATGCAAAGGCTCGCTTTCCTATTGTCTTTTTTAGGAACGTTCACTGACGAGAAGCCGTTTAAGCGTCATTAAAAAACACGTCAGGTTACGCCGAGCCAACGCAGTAAATTCGGCTAGGGCACATTAAGCGAGTTCCTTGTTTCTCGTAGTGTCTGAATGTGGTTGACGCACATTATCGGTCAGGAGTGGAAGGTCTGAGTGGCTACGGTCACGCAGGGTACACGATACATTGTAATTGTTGCTGAGTTCCTCATAACAGTAGGATAAGCATTTACGATACATGCAAGAGGTGTGTTAACGGATTACAAGACGTTTCGGGGGCAGAAGTAGAAACTACGTGTATTGATTCGAAAGGATCACGATTAAACAAGGGCATACAATACGGATACCTTAATTGAGGATTCATGGAATCGGCTGTCTATGTTAGTTGATTCTTTTTTGAGTCTCTAACGTAGGCAACCGAAATCAGCGCCAAGCCGTTTTCCTTATCTCGGCTTCATGATGTAGGGACTATGAAACAAATCAAGAATAAATTATGTAAATCTATCAAATTATATGAGAAAATATAGTTGGGTGATGAATGTGAAAAGTAAGAAAATAATATATCTAATAGTAATGCTTGTCTTAGTATTTTTTTTAATAGTTATGCCATTTATTCTTAATTTAATAATGAATTTAGATCTAGGGATTAATATTAATCAGGATAATATCTGGATAGGTTTTCATTCAAGTTATTTAGGCGGGATTTTCGGTGGGATAATAAGTGGTGCATTGACATTAGGTGGTGTATATCTAACAATTAAAAATCAAGAAAAAGCAAAAATGAAAGATGAATTTCCGAAGATGAGTTTAAACCTAGACCATATTTATGAGTTAATGCCAAATCTACTTTATTTGGAATCTCTTCTTTATAACAAAGAATATGAAAAATTTTTTAAAATACTGGAGAATTTCGAGAGTAAAAGAAGAGATATTTTAACTCTTGCCGCAGATGTAAATGCGAATTTTTATGAAATAATAAGAAGTTATTTGGGTATTGTGGAGAAAACTGGTTTCATACATAATGATATTGAGTATGAAGTAGACGAACTCTTGCAAGAAATACCTAATTATAATGTTTTTGAGACATATAGAGGGATGATTTATTCTAATTTAGAAAACATGAAACGTTATGAGAAAATGTTTGAACGCGAATATGAGAAATTATTAGAAAAGTATAAAGTTTTATAAAGAATATTTGATAAAGCGCAGCCAATTAGTCGGCTTGCGCTTTTTCTTCGTCTACTATTTCAATGAGATCACTAATATCACAATTCAAAGCTTTACAAATCTTCTCTAATGTATCGAACTTAATTCCGTCAGTTTCCTCGTTATACAAACGTGAAAGTCCATTTCTATGTAATCCAGTTGCTTCCGCCAACTCAGAAATCTTCATTCTTTTCTCACCTAATAAACGAGATAAATGTACTTTAATCATATGTAGTCACAATCCTTTTTAATTTCATTTTACACTGTAGTGTATATAACTTCAATTTAATGTTGACAATGCACACTATAGTGTATATTATAGTAACTACAAAGCACATTGCGGTGTGCAAAATTGACACTACGGAAGGCGGAATGTGAAATGTTTACGACGTTAGACGAAGGCAAATGGTTAACAGACAACGAAGTTTGGTCAGTGGAGTATCAAATTGTGACGTTTGAAAAAGAAGGCGTATTCTCAACGTCTTATCAAGTGTTTGTGAAGCGACGTAACTATAGGTGGGATTATACAGTCCCTACGAAACCAGTTCCGTTATACGTACAGGAAATGATCGACGACACTATTCGCAAGTGCAAGCGTTTAATAGCAGAGTATACGAAAAAAGTAGCCGATCAAGCTACGGAAATTGTTATCGCAGATAGCAGTGACTACTTAGATAACTACGAGGCAGTATCAACGGAGAAAGGTGCTTGGCGTACTATTGTAATGCGTTTTTCAAATACGGCACTTAAAACAATTCCGATATTCGATCATATGCATGTAGTTTGTTCAGACTTCTATCGCGCCTTAATAGTTGATGGTCAGGAGTTAGTGATCGGAGGTATTCCAGCATGAAACATAAAGCGTCAGCGCAGTCGCTTGAGCGTGAATATAAGAAGGCGTACATTAAGTTACTAACGCAAGCAGCAGCCGATACAGCAAAGCAAGTAGACGCATATTTTTTCGGTGAAGAAGGCGAGGACGGTGAACTTAGAGTGTGGTATTACGGTACGACTGCGTTTTCTATCGCAATAGCTTTGTTTATATATGTAATGGTGTAATGAACGACATTCCGGTTGAATAATTCCGGTTGAATACTCACCCACGCCAACGGGTTGAGTCGCTGATCCTGCGCCAACAAGCAATAGTATAGGTCTTTGCGCCAACATTGACCAAAATAAAACTAGGTACACCAACACCTAGTTTTTCTTATTATTTTTCAGCTGATTCTTTGCTTGATCCATTATGGTTGCAATTAACTCTTCCTTCGTTAGTTTAAAATAATTATCACCATATTGAAAATCATTTACCATGTCACTTATGATGAACCATTCTTCAAGGTCTTCTGGGTAATCAATATCTCGAATCACTGTATTTATATCATAGACTATATCAAAAACGCTATTCTTATCTTGTAGTATTTTTTCAGATAAATGCAGAATATAGTATCTAGCACACTCTTCGTATGATGGTTCTTGCAACTCCATATCACTTAATGCTCTTCTAAAGTAATCTTCTACCTCAAAAATGTTAAGTGGTTCTCTTAGAGAAGATAAGATATTTAAAGAAAACGATGAACAATTATTTTCCAACATGGTGAAAGCCCAATTAATATAATCGACAGACTTAATATCCTGATTTTGATATATTTTATAAAATAATAGTAGAGTGTTCATAGTACATCACCTCTAACGTTTTTTATTTATTATACCAAACAGCAACAATTAATAATGCTAAGCTGCATTGTTAGTTAAATAGTAAGCAACTGTTTCTAACTGTCTTGACTAAACAAAGATACAACATAGCATTTTTCCTTTAAATGAGTAAAGGGAAACATAGCGCCTTCATTTCGCCTATATAAACGTGGCTAATAACGGTTTTAAATCGCAAGTAGACTTATTTATCATGCGAAGGCTAGAACGGCTAAAACAACTAAGGAGCATAGAGCGCGTATCATGAGCGCCGTAATCCGTGAATCCGAGTTAGGTAATGCGTCGATGACTAAGTTATACATGCAGCATCAGGGTATGCTTATCGACCGAGTGGAATATGAGGATAAGACGGAGAAAGTTGATGAAGCAGCGATCGCGGATAAGTTGGCGAGTTTCAGAGCGAAGTATAAATAGCGCTATATCAACGATTTAGCGCGTTAAAGTGTTATAAATGCGAGGTTGGCTACGTGCTGACTTCGCTCTTTTTTTATGCGTTGAGAGTGCGTTATGGTTCCGTTTGATTCCGAAATACGAGAAAACATCGGGCAGAAGGCGCTGGCGGACGCGCTACCTTGAAAACAAATCGTTATCTGACAATTTACATATGCGGTATCTTTATCAAAACTTAACAGTATTGACAACGTTTTGCCGATACGATAAGATAGCCTTATAAACGTTATCAAAACTTATTATCAAAAGTTAGGGGCGATATAATGGCTAAATACGGATATGCTCGAGTGTCAACGGTAGCACAAGATTTAGAGTCGCAAATTCAGTCGTTAGAATCAGAAGGCTGTACGAGTATCTATAAAGAGAAGTTCACGGGGACTAAGACGGATCGACCGATATTTAATGAAGTCATGGCGTTGTTAACGGAAGGTGATACGTTAGTAGTAACGAAACTAGACCGACTAGCACGTAACACTAAAGAGGGTATCGATGTTGTCGAGGCGTTATTCGAGCGCGGTGTGCGCGTACATGTACTTAACGTAGGACTTCTGGAGAATACGACTATGGGGCGCTTCTTCCTCACTACCTTACTAGCGGTGGCAGAGATGGAACGCAATTTAATCATTGAACGTACACAAGAAGGTAAAGCAATCGCAAAACAACGCGATGATTTCCGTGAAGGCAGACCAAAGAAATTCGACAAGAAACACTTAGACAATGCTATGCAGCTATTGGAATCGAATAGTTATAAAGAAGTCGAAGCAAAGACGGGAATTTCAGTCGCAACTTTAGCGAGAGAAAGAAGAAAACGAAAAGAAAATGAATTAATTAACGATTGAGCAAACGTCGCTTGATCGTTCTTTTTTTGCGTTAAAACTGCGTGACCCCAAAGCCCTCGATTCTGGCAGGCGCTTTCTGCTGCTCGATAATTACAGACATCATTTTTAAAACAAGCCGACTTTTTGCGCTGTCAGACGCATCGAGAATTGTTACATCGGATAGTTGGTCGTCTTGAATCGTCTGTATAACGATTGGATTATATATGTATATTTTATATTATTTAACATTGATGTTTCGGAATCATCTTGCGTCAATTTTGCGTTGATGATATATTTCCTTATCCTAACTATAACTAAAACTATCGTGGGAAAATATCCGTCAAGTTTCCTTTGTTTTGGCGCAGAATAATCGATAATTTAGAGGATATTTAGTTCGCATTATTTGCGTTAGAATGACGAATAGAAAGCGAGGTTATTAATAATGTGGGAAAAAGATTCGTTTACGTTGGGAGAAGCGGCAAAGGAGTTGAATCTAACAGATGCGCAAGTTCGTATTGTTCTTAGCAAGATGCAAGACCGTATAGATAACTTTAGTGAGAAGTTACGGAATGGAGAACGTCGGTTAAATAACACCGAAGTATCTGTAATTGAATTTGTACATGTGCGTACTAATAAAGAAAGAATACAGGATGATGCGTGTGATTTAGCGGTTTCTATTTTTTATCGAGATAATAAACCTAAAATAATAAAGGAATATCTAACGTCTGAAATTGAGCGATTGGAAAAAAACGAATAAGTTTTATTGCAGAGCGTGTTGATAGTAGTGTATATTATACGAAAAGGGTCTAAGAATCTTAGTACCGATTTTGTAAGTTCCTAAATCGTATAAAAACGTTGAAGCTTACGGGTATAGTTAATAGTTCCGCTATTTGTCCGTAATAAGAGCGAACAACAATTCCATTCCACCAAGCATTGATGAACAATGACGTTTTCAAATCTGCGCAATTCAATACGAAGTTCCTAGAAGAGAATGATGTATTGGGGACAAGCAAGTAATTGATTATGCAGATTTGGGGAATAGAATAGGGAATAGAACACCTATCAAAGTTCGCAATTTTATTACCTTCTAACTTTTATTAGTTAGGAGGTTTTTTTATGTCCAAAAATAAACAGAGATCAGGGATATTTGATTTGAATGACATTACAGGGAGCATACAACTTCCAACATTCAGTGGGGCGGTACTGATCCCGACATGACCGTTACTATCGCTTTTTAATTAAAGAGGGGAATGCCCCCTGGCTTAACCGTTGCGGGGCTTTTTTATTGTTAAAAAGGAGGATCAATCATGGACAACACAATATTTCATGACCGTAAGTGCACAAGCAAAAAAAAATAGTTTGAATAAGTTAATAGAAAACATAAGGAAGGGAGGTGTTCTTTTTGAATTCATGTAAAAAAAATTGTTCATGCAACTGTTGTAAGCCATGTGGTGTTGTTCCAGTATCAAGGGCACTAAAGGCAGTAGATGCATCTCAAGTATCCCCAGCACCCCCAGCACTTCCTAGTGGAATTATTGTTATGTGGAGTGGATCAATTAGTGATATCCCGAAGGGGTGGGTTTTATGTGATGGTACAAACGGTACACCAGACTTAAGAGACAGATTTGTAATGGGCGCTGTCTCCGATTTAGAAATTGGAGAGATGGGCGGAAGCAACAGTATTGTTTTAAGTGTATCTCAATTACCTCCACATTCACATGATGGATTAACAAATGATGATGGAATTCATAGCCATTCCTATAGTGCAGCTACATATACAACAGAAGGTATTGCCCTCCCTTCGGATGCTGTTCGAAGCTATGCATTCGACAATAATGTGTTAGAAACGACCAAAAATGGAGACCATCACCACAGCTTTAATACAAATAATACCGGGGATGGAGAACCAATAAATATAACTAACTCTTACTATAAACTTGCTTTTATTATGAATCTGTAGTTTTCATGTTTTCTGATGATAGTTCACCTGAAATCGTAGAGCTTCTCTCTATTATTATAGATTTTGTGTATCTTGGCAGAAATTCAAATTGATACGTTTTATCTATATCTACCCAACAGATTTTTGTAAAATTGGTTTTTAGTTATTTTATAAAGGGAGATGAACACTGCTCTACAATCAAATATGATGAATAAAGAAAGAAGCTGACATTATGTCAGCTTCTTTCTTTTCATTTAAATTATCAAACGAGAAATAAACATATTAGGTAACTAACATTGAAATGCTCATTGTTTTGTTAATTATTTCCTTGTTAATCATTCCGTTGATACTCACAGAATGCGTAAAACATTTGGATATACTTACTATCAAGCTACTAAAGATGTAGCTAAGTTAATGGAGATATTCACTCATTCATCACTTGTGACATAGAACATATCGTGCAACTTTCGACACAGTTCAACAGTACACATGATTTAGACTTAAATGGCGTTTGGAATCTAGTTCTATGCTGTCAGGATGGCAATAGAGGAGAAGCTAATGGGAAGTTTGCTAGACTACCTGAAGACCATCTTTTACAACGATTGTATAAACGTAATGAGTATCTAATCGAAAGTAACCATCCGCTAAAAGAAACAATACTTATGCGAACTAGGAAAAATTATCAACAAAGAGCAAACTATTTATGGTTTTGCGAAGTCCATAAGTAGAGCTAAGTGGCAACCTAAATTTGAATATGATGTTGGGTTTTAAGTCTAAAATTTCTTAAAGGATGATTGCATTAACGACAGGAGCAGGGTTTCCGATTTGAGGTAAGGGTCTTCCTATTAATATATGAGCTGTTGCACTCAAACGAAATGCAGTTGCTAACGAAATGACATGATTAATATCATTACGATGGAAAATATGTCCCCTAAAAAATAGAGGACTAAAAGGGACTAAAATTTGACTTATAAAAGTAAAATCGCAATACCGTTTTTGTATATTTTGTGTGAAAGTAATGAACCTTTAAAAGTATCCAAACCTTGATATATCAAGCGCTTTCTGTCCAAACAGTAAGTGACCACATCTTAACTTGAGAAGTAACAACTTCAGAAGAACGTCAAACGACATTCAATGATCTTTAGAAAGATGGTAATAAAATAGCGTTCTGAGATTGTTCTATTCTTAAATTCATAGATAAAGCTTGAGGGAGTAAGCATGGATAACGATTTTTATCGTTACTGGTCTTTTATGGAACAACAATTCCATTCCACCAAGCATTGATGAACAATGACGTTTTCAAATCTGCGCAATTCAATACGAAGTTCCTAGAAGAGAATGATGTTTTGGGGACAAGCAAGTAAGACGTATTCGTTAACAACGGAATAGAATGCGGAATAGAACGCTAACGTCTATTTCTTATACCTTCTGACTTTTATTAGTCAGGAGGTTTTTTGTGTGCGCCTGGCATGCGCATGAACTATAGGGTGTAAGTCCCGAACCCCGAAGACAGAAGTAGAGGTTAGCCAAGAGCAAGGGTGTCCGAGGCGACTCGGAATCTGAAGGAAGCTGGCGGCAAAACACCGGTCCGAGGAACACGAATCTCATAGAAGGCTAGGTATGATTGGATGAGTTTGCACAACAAAACAAAGTCCTTTCTGTCGAAGGTCATATCGAGTAAATGAGGCGGATAGATGGTGTGAAAGTGCATGCGCTTACCCGGGGAGATCTGATGGAAACGTGAAGTACCCTTCATAACCTACTTGGTGACAAGTAGCTGAATCATCAGAAGTCAGCAGAAGTCATAGTACGAATGGGTCTAGAACCAATCGGAAGGACTGAACAACTAAGAGAGAATAGCCCTTGGCATTCCATACTGAATGAATGAACACAGAAAACAGAGAAACCTCACGCTTAGAAAGTAATGGTGAAGTCCATGAGGGTATTTGCGGAGGGTGTAGTTCAGGTGGGC